>JBDKTO010000089.1 GCA_039680175.1 Veillonellales bacterium
TCTACCGTCATTTTAGTATGATAAGATGCTATACATGTTTTTATTGTCATATTTACCTCGATATGGCAATGTAACACAATCTTATTGTGTTACATCATTGCAGTTATTGTGCATTTTAGCGTAAAAATGATTAATTAATTAACTTTAATTTGGTTAAACTAGCTATTATTTCCATGGATAAATAACCTTAATTAAGTTACTTTTACATGAAATTACAAAATTCTTTTAAAGCAAGGAGGAACGTGACTTATTTAAGCGTATTTTATACTATAAAGATAGAAAATTTTATAGTAACACAATAAGATTGTGTTACTATCCCCCGAGGAAGGATTCTATTTCCGTTATTAAAAAATAGTCGCGTTTATCGTTTACCTGGTGTATTGACATCATGATTAAGCATTATGTTGATAAAATAAATCAAGTGCAATAAAAGTATGCCTAAATGTTCACCTGGTAAACATGTAGGCATACTTTTATTGCACTTGGCTAAGAGCATTATTAATGTGAGCACAATGTTCCGAATTTAGACAGAAGAATCGTCGCCACGTCTGCTCAATAATGGATTACATTGGCAGCAAGTTGTATTTGTTTTACCACTTCAGCGCCGGCTTCGGATACAAAAAAATTATAGGTCGATGCCGGAACCAGCGATTTTATTGCCTCAATCTGGCCATCACGGATATATTGTCGTACCCTGGAAGCACTTATTGGTGTATCGCCAAACTGCTTGCGCGGCAGCACAATGCAAGTCATTTTTGATTTTTCCAGCTCTCTTTGCATAATTGTATTATAGATATTTGTCACGCGGCTGAAAGGCTCGTCTCCCACATAGCGTTTTGTAATACCCAAGGCAGGAGCAATCTTATTTTTAAATATTTCAATATCCAGCTTTGCGTGGGCTTCTATTACCGAATCCGCATCTTTGATGAAATAGGAGGGAAAAGTGGCGTGGGAAATTATATAATTTCCGGTTTCATGCAGCACTACATTTTTCAAGTGGGCTGCTCCCTTTTTCACCAGTTCATACCGGACCTGAAACGGCACGAGGGAGACATCTTCGGACACGACGAACACATGCAGAACATCGTTCTCGGCGGCGGCTGTTTCCAGTAAATATTGATGTCCCAGGGTAAATGGATTGGCATTGATGACTACGGCTGCAACGGAATGACCCGGCACGTTCTCCTGAGCTAAGCTGCGGAGATACTGCTTAAATCCGCTAGCCCTATTTTCCATAAACACGACCATGCCTTCCACTTTGGCGATCTCATAAAAACCAATATCGGCAAAAAATTTAGCTTTATCACATTTTGTATATAGAAAAACTCTTGTATTGCCATTTTGGTACTGAACATTTAACAGGTGGGTCATAACTTTATTCAGCAGGCCCTCCCCCTGATACCGCGAATCCACCGCCAAACAGCGTAATGTATTCTTAAAAAATGAGCCGGTCGCTACTAATTGATCACCATCAAATATCCCCATAGTATATTCTAAATTTTCGTCCTTTTGTATCCCTTCCTGCAGCAAAAGGTCATTCACTTGCTGCAGACGTCTTTTGTCACTCTTATAGATGCGGGATTCTTCATATTCGCCATATTCACTCAAAACGGTATACCCCCTGTATTTTTATTTTCTCAGAGCGCTCTCATCAATCCCGAAATATTCATCGCACATTGCCTGAATTTTATTTTTCATCGCTTCAATACTATGAGCTCTTGACCGTGCACAGGCAAATGCCGGTTGGTCACAAAGAAAACAGCGGCGCTCATTTCTCTGCATAGCCTGCCGGCTGCATTGCTTTCCGGTTTTATCGATAATATCAAAGTCATATAATCTTCCCAGCGGGTGGTTTTCCTCAATATCCAATGTTATCTGCTTAGTCGCTGCCGCAGTTGCTGCCAGTGTGCCGAAAAACTCGGGACCGCTGTCTTTATACTGCACTTCTTCAAATAACAGCACCTGTTTTCGTTTGCCCAATTCGGATCGCAAGGCTTGTAAGCCTTCATCAAAAATTCGCTTAATGAGGTAATTAAATTTGATTTCTCCGGGAATATTTAATTTGAACGATATTAATGTTGTTTTATATTGCTGCAATAACCTTTTCTGCAATGCCGCCCGCTCATCTCTGGCTTTTAAAATATCGTCTAACGTTTGGCATGTTCCCTGATCGATTGCCTTCATTAGTTCGCCTCCCCGTCTGACTGCGATTTCTCTATCTAGCTATATCATAGCATCTAACACCCCCAGATAGCAAAATACACAAAATAGATTGCCGCTGGGAACAGTCTACTTTGTGTATCTGCACGGATTATCTGAGACGATCAGATAGCCGGTTATCCTTATTCTTCTTCTTTAATTTTTCTGACTACGTCAATGATTGTTCCGTCCCGATATTCAATCAAGGCGACGACTTTGTCTTCGAACTCGATTTTTTCCGGCACGCCCACCAAGGAATAGGCTTCGTTTTTCAGATCTTCGATTGTCCGGACAGGAAGTTTCGCTTTTGTCAAAGATTCCAATAAATCCGGCCGCCTTGGATTTACCGCAATGCCTACTTCGGTAACGACAACATCAATACTTTCGCCGGGAGTCGTAACGCTGGTTACGCTTTCCCGAATCGTCGGAATTCTGCCCCGCAATAACGGCGCAACAATGATGGAACATTTTGCTCCCGCCGCGGTATCTACATGTCCACCCGGCGCTCCGCGCAAAATACCGTCGGAACCGACAACGACATTGACATTAAAATTGGTATCGACTTCAAGCGCGCCAAGGATAACAAAATCAAGCTTATTGACAAATGCTCCTTTATTAAACGGATTTGCATACTGAGAAGTAGAGATCTCAAAATGACGCGGATTGGAATTAACCGATTCAATGGAAGTCGTGTCAAAATCCTGAGCATCCACAATAGTTCGAATCAGGCCGTCATTTAAAAGATCGATCATCGGTTTGGTGATGCCGCCAATCGCAAAGCCCATCTTGATATTTTTTTCCTGCATATAAGGTTTCAAAAACCGGGTAACTGCCAATGAGGGACCGCCGCCGCCGGTTTGGAATGAAAATCCATCTTTAAAATATGGCGTGTTTACCAGTACTTTGGTAGCGGTTTCCGCAATGATCAATTCCCGCGGATCTTCCGTAAACCTTAATAAAGCATTGGCTATTTTTTTCGGATCGCCAATTTCATCGACAACAACGACATAATCAACGTCTACTTGTTCAATACTGGGGGGAAAATTCGGATAGTCTACTAAGCAATCGGTAATTACCACCACTTTATCGGCGTATTTGGCGTCTACCATTGAGTAAGAAAGAACTCCGCAGTTTGCTTTTCCGCCTTTGCCCCGTGCGTTTCCGCAGGCATCGGAGGAGGGAGCGCCAATGAACGCAACATCAATATGAATATCGCCTGATTCAATAGCACGCACTCTTCCGCCATGGGAACGAATGAGCGCTGCTTTTTTTAAGCGTCCTTTTGAGATTGTCTCGCCGATCCGGCCCCTGACGCCGCTGGTGGAAATGCCGGTAATCACTCCATTTTCAATATACTTGACAATCGGATTGTGCGCATCTCCCAGCGAGCTGGCGCATATCGTAATATCTTTAATACCCAGGGAAGCTATCGTTTCTACAACCATATTGACAATATAGTCTCCATCGCGGAAGTGATGATGAAAAGAAATCGTCATTCCATCTTCTAAACCGCATTTTTGAATAGCCTCTTTCAATGTCGGTACCACTTTATCTTGAGCAGGATCAATATATGTCCTGACTGTAGGGCTGGCTTTTTTATATTCTTTGCCAGTACGATAATACTGACCCTGAAATGCTTCGACGCCATTGACTAGATATTCGTCGGGTATATCCCTGCCCACTTTATTAATCATTATAAGTCCCCCTCGTAAATGCCGGACGCCTTTGCCAGTGTTATTGTCCGTTTTGCTCCTTCAAGCATTGCCACATCCACCATTTGTCCGTCCACAGTAAATACGCCTATACCATCCTCTGAATTTGCTTTTAAAGCGCGGATATATTTTTCCGCTTTTTCAATTTCCTCTGGCGTTGGTGCGAAAACTTGATGCACAATGGGGATTTGTTTCGGACTGATAATAGATTTCCCATCAAAGCCCATTTGTTTAATCAGCTTTACTTCTTTTGTAAAGCCTTCCATATTATCAAGATCCGTATATACCGTATCAAAACACATAATTCCCGCTGCTCTGGCAGCAATAACCAGCTGGGCTCTAGCCCCGAGCATTTCAATTCCTTCCGCTGAACGCGTTGTATGCATCGTCCGCATATAGTCGCCTGCTCCAATGGCAATTCCCATCAGCCGTTCACTGCATTTGGCTATGTTATAGGCGTTGATTACACCCAGTGGAGTTTCCACCGCCGCCATCATCAATGTTTTCCCTACTGGAACATTAAATTCTTTTTCTGCCTTTTCAATCTCTTTTTCCACCACCAGGATATCTTCCGGCGTTTCCGTCTTCGGTAAGCGCAGCGTATCCGCTCCCGCGGCAACCGCGGCTCTGACATCTTCTTTGGCATGAGGAGTATCCCAGCCATTAATACGAACCACACGTTCTATCCCTCGGTAATCAATCGTCTTCAATGCATTATACAGGGATATTCTGGCAGAATCCTTTTGATTTTCCGCCACGGCGTCCTCTAAATCAAATATAATGGAATCGGGTTTATATACATAAGCATCTTTTATTAAGCTGGCTCGCTGTGCATTCAGAAACATCATCGTGCGGCGTAATCTGTTTTTCATTACATTTTCCTCCCCCACGGCAAATTTTCAACAATCTCCGCGGCACGAAAAACGGCACATTCCACTCTCGCTTTAATAGTACAGTCCAGCGCTCCCTTATCGACAACACTGATTTTGGCATTTTCAACGTCTAATCGCTTCAGGGTTTCTAAAACCACGGTTTTGATTTGCTTGCCGTACTGTCCCATCACATTGCTGCTGAGAGTCAGTTCAATACCGTTACTGCCGGGTTCGATTGCAATTTGCGCATCACTTGATTCCAAAGTTCCCGCGATTGCGCTTTTTTTTAGTATCATTTTGTACTCCACCTTCTTTTTTTATGATGTTTAAATGCTAACCCCGTCAAGATTGAACAAGGCTGACACTTTTTTAATACGCTTTAAACAAACTATACATATCACCAAAACCCTAGTATTTTCCACCAGATGCTGCCAATTCCCACCCAAATGACCAAATGAGTAATGGATGTCAGAAAACCTAATTTCCACCAGGTTCCCTGATCAACATAGCCAGCGCCAAAATACAAAGGTGCCGGTCCGGTACTATAATGAGTCAATCCGGCGCACAGACTGGAAAGATAGCCGAGCGACAGAGCCGCCAAAAGACTTGGAACACCCGCCGTAACCGCGACTGCGATGAAGGCGGCATACATGGCGCTTACATGAGCCGACAAGCTGGCAAAGCCGTAATGGGAATACATGTAAGCAACAAGTAAAATGGCCAGAGCATAAAATCCGCTGATCCCGCTAATCTCGGTGCTCACTCCCGTGGCAAACCAGGCGATAAAACCGACCTTAACCAAAGACCCCGCCAATCCGAGTACGATGCTGGCCCAAACGAAAGTATCCCAGGCCGTTTTTTCTGTGGCTACATCATTCCAGTCCAATACCTCCGTAATCAGCAGAACACAAATGGCCGCTAAGGCGATAATCACCGTATCAAGTCCAGTGTACTGGGATGTTGACCAAAAAACAAGCGATAAAATAAAGACAACCAGCATGACCTTTTCCGCAAAGGAGGGTGACCCCATTTTTCTAAGTTCTTCTGATGCCATCACACGAGCCTCCGGCGTTTGCTTCAATTCCGGCGGGTATACGGCATACAGAATGAGAGGAATCACGATTAGGGACAACAGAGCCGGTACAATAGCGCCCATGAGCCAAGTGCCCCAGGATATTTTCACATTCAAGGTCGTACTTGCCAATTCGGCAACCATTGGATTAGCTGCCATCGCTGTCATAAAAGTCGCGGAAGTAACGGCATTGCATTGAAAAACGGACTGGATCAAAAAGGCACCGATCTTGCGCGATGTTTCTCCCGGCTCTGATTTAAAGGTTGAACAGAGACTCCTAACGATAGGAAAAAGTACACTGCCGGCTCGCGCCGTGTTAGACGGGACGGCAGGCGCCATGATCAAATCACTTAATGACAGAGCATACGCCAGTTTTATTGTTTTGTCACCGAAAGCTTTTGTAAGTAAAAAGGCGATGCGCCGGCCCAGCCCGGTTTTAATAAAGCCGCGGGCATAAATAAAGGCCGATACGATTAACCATGTATTGGAGTTACTGAAATACCCCAAAGCCTCCTTAGCCGAAACAATGTTAGTCAAAACAACTGCCACAAAACTGATGAGCGCGATCGCACCGGTGCTCATCGGCTGAGCAACAAAAGCAATGATCGTGCCTAGGAAAATAGCGAACAGATGCCAAGCCTGCGGCTTAAGTCCAATGGGAGTCGGCACAAACCATACGGCCAAAACAATGCCGACAATCAACAAGGAATAAAACCGCCGATGACTCATTCCCAAGATATCCTTCTTTTTTACTGTACTGATATCGGACATATCTACATTCTCCCCTCCAAAATTTTCTCCCCAATGTCTCCAGTGATCACTGATTAACGAAGCGCGAATATATGTTGCGGTATTTTAGGAAGTACTCCAATAAGAACATAAAAGTAAAACGTATTTGAAATATTAAATAATTTTTGTATATTCAGCATTGTTTCGTTCTTATTATTGTTATATCATGAAGAGGTAAATAGGTCTAATACTATAATATATATATATTGTATATGATTTATCCTATAGTAATGGATGAAATTGAATAGGAGGGAACGGCCTTGGATTTTCGCCAATTGCATTATATGCTTAAAGTAGCCGAAGAAAAAAGTTTTTCTAAGGCGGCAAAAAAATTGTATATATCTCAGCCGTCTCTCAGTCAATACATCTCCAATGTTGAACAACAGCTGGGCGTTCGTTTATTTGACAGAACAACGAATCCCCTTACGCTGACTTATGCAGGAGAATTATACGAAGAGACAGCCAAAAATATATTGTATTTAAAAGATCAATTATTATCGCAAATGGACGATATCGCCAATCTCCAGCGCGGCCATATTACGATCGGAATTTCTCCTTTTCGCAGCACCTACTTTTTACCGACCATTCTCCCGTTATTTAAAAAAAACTACCCCGGTATTGACGTCAGCCTTGCAGAGGGCACCATGGCCGAGCTGCTAGAGCTGGCAATCAACGGGGCTACTGATTTTTCGATCATGACCTTGCCGATTCCCGGAGAGTTGATGTCATATGATCCGATTATGACCGAAGAAATATTCGTCGCACTTCCGCCCAATCACTATTTGTGTCAGCAGCTGCCGCACACGCATGGCAGCTCTTCCGCAAGGCCCAAATTGAATCTTGGGATGCTGCGGGATGAGCCCTTTATTATCTTAAAGCAAGGCCAGCGAATGAATCAAGTTGCTCTGGAGTTGTGTAAAAGAGCTTGCTTCAAGCCAAAAATTATTCTTGAAACAAAAAACATTGAAGCGGCACATGCTTTGGTTGCAGCGGGAATGGGAATTACTTTTATACCGGATACACTGGTTGGTTTCGGCAATATGACCGAACGGCCTGTTTATTTTTCTCTGGAAGATCTTCAGCCTACGCGGACAATTGTCATTGCCTATCGAAAGGGCAGATATCTTTCCAAAGCAGCCAGAAAATTTATTGCAATGACAAAAGCCGTCATGACGCCGACACGTTGACGACTCTTTTGTCTTTTTGCCGACCGGTTTCATTGATGACAAAGGCTGCCACTCTCTCGGCCCCCGCTTCAACAACCTGCGGAATCCGATATGATGCAAGTAAGATTGTAAAACAAAAAGCACCTTGTCGGTAACAAGATGCTTTTTGTACGAGCATTACTTATTATTTTGTTGCTGCCACATTGGGCCAAAACCAGGGCCACCGCGCATCATTCCGGGGCCCTTATTCATCATACCGGGACCGGGAAAACCTTGGTCAATCCGTTCCTTCATCCAGGCGATACGCTGGTCAGCCTGCTCTTGGGTCAGGTTGCCGAATTCGACTTGTTTTTGAATGACTTGCTTTTTGACTTCAAACATTTGTTTTCTGAGGTCGGTCATTTGATTAAAGAGGGGAGCCAGCTCCTGCTTTTGCTCATCGGTTAGATTCGCCTGGTTGCAGGCGAAGGAGGGCACGTTAGTCGGAGTTGCGGCAAACACCATGGAAGCGGCAAAGGCGAGCACCAATAAACCGACAACCGCGACGAGAAGAGATTTTTTCATATGGTATACCTCCTTATATTGATTAATCAGTTGGATTTTCCCAACTGATTTTAGTTTAATCAATAACTAAGGCGAAAGTATGGAGAAAGTGTAACAAAAGTGTGAATTCGTTATTTATTCTATCTTCGGAATAGCTTTTGCCATTATACTATGGGAAAACGAATCGTCACAATGGTACCTTGACCGATCTGGCTGGTGACTGTCACCGCAGCTTGATGCAGGTCTATAATTTGCTTGGCGATAGCTAATCCCAGACCGGTGCCGCTGTCGTCCCGGCAATGAGATTTATTCACTTTATAAAAACGCTCCCAGATGTAGGGCAAATCTTCGGATGGAATCCCGACACCGGTGTCGGCAACTTGCACCGATACGGTGTCACCATCAATAAAGGTCGTGATAGTGACTTTTCCGCCGGATGGTGTGTATTTTATGGCATTATCCAAGAGAATTAATAGAAGCTGGATAATCCGATCGCCATTAGCCTGAATAGCAGGAAGTGGCCCTTTGGTATTGGCCAATAGATGAATTCCTTTCTGTTCTGCTTGTTGTTTGAGTATATGCACTACGCTGTCGGCTACCGCCTCCAATGGTATCTTTTCTTTGTCGGCGGTGACCTTAGCCGACTGTAGCCGACTGAGATCCAGCAAATCATTAATCAGTCGTTCCATTCGCACCGCTTCGTCACGCATTAGGCAATAGTATTTTTTTATTTGCGTGGTTTCGTTAATCGTTCCGTCCAGCAGTGCCTCGTTATAACCCCGGATAATGGTCAGCGGCGTCCTGAGTTCATGGGATACATTGGCCACGAAATCGCGACGCAGTTTTTCCATTTTATTCAGTTCGACAATATAGATTGACAAATCCCGGGCAAGTGAATTGAGCGCCAGCCCAAGACGGCCTACTTCGTCGCTGGTTTCTACTTTGACTAAAGTATTATAATCACCATGCGCCATGGCACCAGCCGTTTCCTGCATGGATTTAAGCGGGCGCACAATGTTGCAAGTGAGATAATTGACTACCAAGAGCGCTAACAGGACGGCCAGGAGACCCGCTCCGCCGATATAATAGTAAAGGTGCTGCAGAAAGGCGTCAATGCCAGCTATCGGCGCATGCAGCAACACCGCCCCTCCCACCTGACCGTTTGCCAAAGTGACGGGGACGGCTACGACTAGCATCTTTTCACCGTAATACGGGTTGTTGAAAGTCTTGGTCCATACCTTGCCGTCAAATACCGGGTCCAGTTCCTTGATAATAGAGTACATACCGCCCTGGATCTGAGATCCCATACCCGGGTGTCCGGAACTGCCCGGTCCGAATCTGCCGTTCATCGGCCAGCCAGGACCCCTACCCATGCCGGACATATTAATCACGTGGCGGGAGGCGTCCAGTACCCATATTCGTGCGCCTAAGTAGCTGTCAGCGTTAGTCAGAAAAGTATCCAGGCCGGTCAAACTGCCAGTTTCGTCATAAAAATTTTTTAGGTTGTCGGCCAGCTCCGTCCCCTTGGCAATAAGTTCTTGTTGCTTGGCCGCTAATGTTTGTTCTTTGATGAGGGCCGATACCCCTAGTAGGACGCCACCTAATAGGACGGTAATCACCAGCATAAAGCTGAATAATAGTTTAAGTTGCAAGGAATGTTTCATGATCGTACCTCGAAACGGTATCCTACACCCCATACCGTTTGAATATTCCAAGGTGAAGTATCTTTTATTCCCAGCTTTTGCCGGAGGCGTTTAATATGGCTGTCCACCGTGCGGGTTTCACCGCAGTAGGTGTATCCCCATACTTTTTCCAGCAACATTTCTCGAGAGAAAGTTCGCTTGGGATGAGAAGCTAGACACCATAACAGTTCCATTTCCTTCGATGTTAGTGGAATAGTTTGACCAAAGGTAGTAATGGTATGTTCATTAATATTGATTTCCAGGTTGGTAAAGCGTAAAATATCGGCTTTGATAAATTCGGTGTCAGGTACTCGTCGCAGCACGGCATTAACCCGGGCTACTACCTCACGGGGGTTAAAGGGTTTAGTTATATAATCATCCGCCCCTAACTCCAGTCCCATAATCCGATCATCATCTTCAGCACGGGCTGTCAGCATGATGATCGGCACACGGGAAAACTTCCTGATTTGTCGGCAAACTTCGATACCATCCAGTATCGGCATCATAATATCCAAAATAACCATATTAGGTTTTGTCTGCTCCGCTTTACGAATGGCATCCGCACCGTCCGCCGCTTCCACAATAGTAAAACCTTCTTTGACAAAATACATAGCTAATATTTCTCGGATTTGTATATCATCATCGACAATTAATATCGTCTGTTCCCGTACCATAATGCCTCCTTGATAGCGATTATTATCCTCATTATACTGGGAAACAGGCATAAAAAGTATGCATCAAATGTAACAAAAGTGTGAAATCTATTTCTTCATACGCTGTGCGGATTGATTTATATTAAAAAGCCTGAGAGTTAATCTCAGACTTTTTATATTAATTCATATTTATTGTATATACTTGCATAATTTCATTATGCCTAAACTCACACACGTTTATATATCCAAATTTCTTACTTTTTGAGCATTATCTTCAATAAATTTCCGGCGAGGTTCCACTTTATCTCCCATGAGAACGGAAAATATTTCATCAGCATCCATGGCATCATCCATGGAGACCTGAAGAATCGTACGCCCTTCCGGGTTCATGGTTGTTTCCCATAGCTGTTCCGGATTCATTTCCCCCAAGCCTTTGTAACGCTGTACCGCAATATTCTCCCGACCAATTCGATTGAGCAGCTCGTCCATCTCCGCATCACTGTAGAGATACCATTGCTCCCGGCCTTTTTTAATCAAATACAGCGGCGGCTGGGCGATATAAACCCGGCCTTTTTCCAACAGAGGCTGCATATAGCGGTAAAAGAAAGTCAGCAGTAAAGTACGAATATGAGCGCCGTCGACATCTGCATCGGTCATAATGATAATTTTGCCATAACGGCTTTTTTCTATGTCAAATTCTTCCGCAATTCCGCTGCCAAAAGCGGTAATCATAGCCCTGATTTCTGCGTTATTCAGTATTTTATCCAAACGAGCCTTTTCTACATTAAGAATTTTTCCTCTTAGGGGCAGAATAGCCTGGAACCGCCGATCCCTGCCCTGTTTGGCCGAACCGCCGGCGGAATCACCCTCTACCAGATAAATTTCCGTCTGCATCGGGTCTTTAATCGAGCAGTCGGCCAGCTTCCCCGGCAATGAACTGATTTCCAGAGCACTTTTCCGACGGGTCAGTTCCCGGGCCTTGCGGGCTGCTTCCCGGGCTCTTGAGGCCATAATGGTTTTTTCAATAATTTTTTTGGTAACAGCCGGGTTTTCATCAAAAAATTCATTTAAACCATCGGAAACAATGCTGTCGACAATGCCCCTGACTTCACTGTTGCCCAGTTTGGTTTTTGTTTGGCCTTCAAACTGGGGTTCCTGTATTTTTAAGCTCATGACACCGGCTAATCCTTCCCGGATATCTTCGCCGCTTAAATTCTCATCGCCTTCCTTCAGCATGTTCAGCTTACGGGCAAAATCGTTTACCGACCTGGTCAGGCCAGTCTTAAACCCGCTGAGATGAGTACCGCCTTCCTGAGTATTAATATTATTGACAAAAGTATATAAATTTTCCACATAACTGTCGTTATACTGCAGGGCAATTTCCACCATGGTTGTATCTTTGAAGCCTGTCAAATAAATCGGTTCAGGATGAATCACGTCTTTATTTTTATTCATATGCTGAACGAAAGAAACGATACCGCCTTCGTAATGATACATTTCCGTAACATTGGTCCGCTCGTCCGTCAGAGTAATATTCAATCCTTTATTTAAAAACGACAACTCCCGCAGCCTGTGTTTTAAGGTATCAAAACTATATACCGTTTCTTCAAAAATCTCCGGGTCAGGTTTAAAGGTAACCTTTGTACCGGTGGAATCGGTAGTGCCGATCACCGACAAAGGTTTTACCGTGTTGCCCCGCTCAAAGGTAATAGAATACAGTTTACCATCCCGTTGAACTTCTACTTCCATATAGGTGCTTAACGCATTAACAACCGACACGCCTACCCCATGCAAACCGCCGGAAACTTTATAGCCTTCTCCGCCGAATTTACCGCCGGCATGGAGAATGGTTAAGACGACTTCTACCGCCGGTTTTCCGGTTTCATGCATATCCACCGGAATACCCCGACCATTGTCCATAACGATAATGCTGTTGTCCTGACGGATGATGACATCCACTTTATTGCAATAACCGGCCAATGCCTCATCAATGCTATTGTCAACTACTTCATAGACCAAATGATGCAAACCTCTGGCCGAGGTACTGCCAATATACATTCCCGGTCGTTTGCGTACCGCTTCCAATCCTTCCAAAACCTGAATCTGTCCGGCACCATAATGGCCGTTCACCGTAATATCTTCATTGCTATCCATTTTTACCCCCCAATATTTCTATCGTCTTCCTCTTCTGTTTCATGCTCTAAAAAACAGCCGGCTCGTTTTTTTAATGTAAGGGAAGATATGGCTGATAAATAAACCATGTTATCCGTGATAATAAAACTTTTCGGCTCCTCGGCCGAAACATTTATCACCTTTTTTTTATCCCGCATATTTTGAATGAAATTTTTATTGATGACGGAGCGCACCGACTTTAAATCATTAATGGAAATGATATTCGCTAAAGGAATAACGATATCAGCTCCCAGGTGTAAAAACATGTTTTTTCCTCCTGAACTTTTCCAGAGTTGTCGTTACCATTTCCGCGGTAACAGCTTCCGGTTTCAACCCTGTGGTTAGCATCACCAGTGTTAAAATTTGCAGCTTGTCTTCCCTTTCTTTATGGATATCCCGCAATAAAGCTGTCAGCAGCATTTCTTTTCCTAAAGAATATTCCTGGGGGCTGCACTTCATATATTGACCTAGCTCCTGATAGGTAAGCCAAGGCACTTCCGTTAATAAATGGGAAACCTTAATAATCACCTGTTCTTTCCGTTCCCGCTGACACACGGCGCAGTACTGTTCTTCCGGTGGGCAAAGAGCGGCGCAATGTATGCATGGATGCCACTGTCGCTGCTGCTTTGCTTTCTTTAGCTTCAGATCTTTTTTTACAATCTGAAATATTTTTTTTCGCAGCTGTTCATCCTGCATTTTCTCGACAAGACTATAAGCAGCGCTGACCTCTGTTTCTTCCAGTCTCAACGAACGAAGCTGCTGCTGAATTGACGGCTCCGGCTCATTAGGTTCTTGATTCTGGCTATTTTTTAAATATCCTGCTTGAAAGCGGATATCTTCAATGAGTTTCTCGCCAATAAAGTGATTAATTTTACTTAAAATTTCTGCCTTCATCATGGAAAGATGATGACCCCAAACCGGACTGGAAACAGCAATCAGCAATACTCCCCGCTGCACCATCACCGGAGCGGCATGGGTCGAAATTTTTTCGCCCACTATCTCCTGCCAATGCTGAATCGCCGATTCGGCATTGTATTTTTTTTGCAGCCCAAGCTTTTTAATCGTCAGCGGCAATATATCCCGCAGACTATACACAATGACCACTCCTGTCGGATTCGGTTACCTTGCCTTGCAGCACTTGATAATAACGGCCTGTTTGTTTTTCCGGAAAATATTTTGTCTCAGTGGCCGTAATAAAAGTCTGCACCCGTTCCCGGATAAAGGAAAGCAAGTGCTCGCGCCGCATAGAATCCAATTCGCTCATTACATCATCCAGCAGTAAAACCGGATATTCACCGGTTTCGGATTTTATAAATTCCAATTCAGCCAGTTTGAGCGCCAGAACACCTGTCCGCTGCTGCCCCTGAGAGCCGAAATTGCGCAAATTGATACCGTTCACTGTCAACTGCAGATCATCCCGGTGGGGTCCGACACCGGTACTGCCGCGAAAGATATCATGCTCCCGCAATATGGGCAGTTGATGACAATACCAGGCTATCATATCATCAGCCGGTGACTGATCCACCCCCTGTACAAGATAGGTAACAGCCAAATTCTCCTGGTGATTGGTGATCTTTCGATGCATCAAATTGGCCAGCATCGATAGCTTTTTCACTGCCAGCCGGCGTTTGTCAACGATCCATCCGGCTGCCGCCGCAAACTGTTCGTCCCATGTATCCAGGAGTTCCGGCTTGGCTTTATGTTCCCGGATTTTCTTCAATAAATGATTACGCTGAGAAAGAATTCGATTGTACTGCAGCAATTGATGATAATAGGCCGGGCTTGCCTGAGAAATTTCAGTATCAAGAAATTTTCGCCGCCCTGCCGGTATTCCTTTAATTAACAGCAAATCCTCCGGCGAAAATAGCACAGCATTAAAAGCGCCAATCAAATCCCGGGATTTTACCGGGTGACTATTCAATAGTATTTCCTTATTCTGGTTTTGTATTAGTTTAAAAGCTAAATGATTCGCGATATCCAAGCGGGAAAATTCAATTTGTATTCCACCAGCTGCCTGATTCCAGCGAATCAGCTCTCCTTCCAGATTCGTGCGGTGAGAGCGGCCCATAGCGCCAAAATAGATGGCTTCCAGAATATTAGTCTTTCCCTGGGCATTCGGGCCGATAAATATATTAATATGATGATTAAAATTTAATGTTAGATCTATGTAATTGCGGTAATTATGCAATACCAGTTTTTTTACCTGCATAGAAATACCTTTAAACGGCTTTTACTTTCCATATTCCCACCCCTTTGATTTCCACCACGTCATCAGGATGAATTTTTTTTCGGCGTTCTTTGACAAGTGTTCCGTTTAACCGGATAAGACTGTCTGCCAGCATGATTTTAACCTGTCCGCCGGTCTCGGCAATACCGGCCCACTTTAACAATTGATCCAATTGAATCGTTGGCGTGGTAATTTCTATTTTCTCCATGCAACAAACTCCTTTACTTAGTTGGTCCGCACCGGAGTAATGATATAAATATAATCCTCATCTTCCGATGATTGAATACTCGCCGCACTTAAGGAAGTATTCAGTGAAAAAATCAGTTGTTCGGCAGCGATATTTTTCAGAATATCGGTAATATATTTGGCGTTAAAGGCAATTTTCAGCTCATTTCCTTCGATTTGCGCCGCCACTGTTTCACAGGCTTTACCGACTTCAGGGTTATTAGAGGTAATAATGACAGAATTTTCTTTAAAGTACAGACGAATAATATTATAATCACCGTCACGGGCTAATAAAGAAGCTCTTTCTACTGCATCAAGAAAATCATGGGTATTTAATTTAACAGTTGTGGCGAAATTAGGCGGGATGACTTTAGTATAGTCAGGAAACTGACCTTCAATTAATCTGGAGATCATGTATACATTATCAAAAGCAAAAGCGACCTGATTTCTCAGCCAGTGGATTTGAACGTCCAGAGGAACCTCGGAAACCATTACTCTTGCCAGCTCATTCATAATTTTAGCCGGAATAATCATTTTCACGCTGGCTGAATTGTTTTCAATAATATCTTTTTTGAGAGCCAAACGGTGGGTATTGGTAGCTACCATTATAATATTTTCCTGATTAATTTCCAATAAACCGCCGGTGAAAATAGGTCTTGATTCATCAGCGGCACAGGCAAAGACGGTTTTTTTAATCAGTTCCTTCAATACATTGTCTTTGACTGTTACGACTTGCTCACTTGTTTGTTTTTGCAAAACCGGGAATTCTTCGGCTGGCATGCTTAAAAGATTAAATTGAGCGGCGTTTGCAGTTATTTTAATGGTTCTGTCTTCTGTAGAGGACGAGATGTTAATTGTATCCCCGGGAAGACGACGAACCATTTCTTGAAAATATTTTCCAGATAATACAACATTTCCCGGTTCTTCGACGATTGCGTCAATGGTACAGCTCATGCCTATTTCATAATCAGTGGCTTGTAATTCCAGTGAGTTATCAGCTGCAGCCAGATAAATACCAGTTAAAATAGGTAATTGTGTTTTTGTTGATACTGCTTTTTGAACAGTTTGAACAGCGGTATTCAGCTGTTCTTTTTTGCAGGTGATTTTCATGTTGTAACCTCCAATTTGGATTTACATTGTTCAGGGATATGAATTTTTGTATATTATTACGGTTTAGGACATAATCTATAAAAATAGTCGTAATAGTAGTAGGCGCTGTGAATATGTGAATAAGCGGAAGAAGTAAAGGAGCGAAGGTTAATTGCAATGTGTATAACTTGTGTATAATGCTAACTGTAGTTATCCACATATTCACAAGAAAAACCAGTTATCAAGTTATGAACAAAGTATCTACAGGGATGTTCCGGGGATATAAACAGAGTTATACACTTTCAATTTTTTTTATGAGTTCGTTAATAGTGTTATTTAATTTATTGTCTTCTTTTCGTTCCCGGCTGATTTTATCATGGGCGTGGATAACGGTAGTGTGGTCCCGGCCGCCAAACATTTCTCCAATTCGCGGCAAGGAAGTGTCAGTCAGCTCACGGCACAAATACATGGCGATTTGCCGGGGAAAAGCCACATTGCGGGTGCGTTTTTTCGCTAATAATTCATCAATCTTTATTTTAAAGTGTGAGCCAACTATTTCCTGAATAAGTTCCATGGTGATTTGTTTTGGCCGGCCATTGGGGAAAATATCTTTGAGGGCTTCGGTTGCCAAATCAATATCAATGCTTTGTTTCGTTAAGGAAGCATAAGCCATGACCCGGATCAAGGCGCCTTCCAGTTCACGAATATTATTATCAATCCGGCTGGCGATAAACACCATAACATCGTTGGGGACATTTAAGTTTTCAAGCATAGCTTTTTTTCGTAAAATCGCAATTCTGGTTTCTAGATCAGGTGGTTGAATGTCGGTAATTAAGCCCCATTCAAACCGGGAACGCAGCCGGTCTTCCAGAGTTTGAATTTCCCGGGGAGGACGGTCGCTGGAAATAATGATTTGTTTATTGGCTTCATGCAAGGTGTTAAAGGTGTGGAAAAATTCTTCCTGGGTATGTTCTTTTTTTGATAAAAATTGAATATCGTCGACCAATAAAACATCAATATTACGATATTTTTGCCGAAAACTTTCCGGATTGCCATCGCGAATAGAGTTGATCAGTTCATTGGTAAATTTTTCGCTGGAAATATATAAAACTTTAATTTTAGGATGATTTTGTAATATTCGATGACCAATGGCGTGCATGAGATGGGTTTTTCCCAGACCTACGCCGCCGTAAATAAAAAAGGGATTGTATACCTGAGCCGGCGCTTCGGCAACGGCCAGGGAAGCAGCATGGGCAAAGCGGTTGGAATTACCAATGACAAAGGTTTCAAAGACATATTTCGGATTTAATACCGCCATTGGTTCATCTGTTGACAGTGTTGCTGCTCCCATTGTTTGAGCTTGTTGGGTTTCATTTTCCCAGAGAGGCTGGGAAATCGGCAGCGGGGCCGGTTGATCGGCAGTCGGAGAATTTTTTGCCGGCTGGGTGGTATCGGTCAATTCGGGAGCTATTTTAGTTGTTTTGCTGGGAGTGGTCTCATCGGTTAAATTCATATTTGTAATTTTTAATTGGATTGGCCGTTTAATAATTTGTCTTGCCGTATCGGTAATAAGGTCAAAGTAGCGGTTTTCTATCCATTCTTTCATGATTTGTTTTGGTGTGCCGATTTCTAAAACCGTTTCGGATAAGGATAAAATAACAGTTGGTTTAATCCAGGTATCAAATACCAATTTTGATAATTCTTGCTCTAAATCCCGTAGTATTTGTTCCCATAGGGCCGCTAATTGCAGGTTTTCCATATATTCAGTCCTTTCGTTAGGAAAATATCAACAAAATGTAATAACAAGTGACATAAGTTATACACATTATTATCCACAACCTGTGTATAACTATATAAAATAGGAATAAATTAACGAAAAAAAAATACAATAGCGAATTACGTATGGTTTCAGCTTTGTATTTTCTAAAGTCGTAAAGTTATTCACTGCTGTGGATAAAACTGTATATAACTTCAAAAGAATGTGAGTAACCAAATGTTTTATGTAGATAAATTCGCAATTGTGGAAAGAATGTGGATATCTTTCATGTTTTATATTAGCAAAACATGGCCAAGTTATCAACAGTTTTTTAGTAAGAATGAAGCAGGCAAAAAAAATAGCTTTGGATATCGGTAAAGGATCGGCGTTATTTCCTTGACACTGGCAATTGACTAGTCTATAATTTTTAATAGTTAAGATTGTAATATTTTAACCTGGGTGTTTCCGCGTTTTGATGAGGGAGGTGTATTATAAATGAAACGTACTTATCAACCTAACACTTTATGGAAGAAAAGAACACATGGCTTTCGTGAGCGTATGAAAACTAAAGGGGGCCGTCTTGTACTGAAAAAGAGACGTGCTAGAGGCCGTAAAAAGTTATCCGCATAATAGGCCGCCCATCAGTGGCCTATTTTTTGCATAAACGGAAAATAGTTTGACTTTTCGGTTTGTGTAGCGGCAGGATGATGTATATATGAAATATAAGTTATTAAAACAAAATGTATTGCGTAACAATAAACACTTTCAGGCAGTATACCGGACAGGAAAATCTTATGCGAACCGAATGATGGTGGTATATGTTTTACCTCAGGCTGGCAGTGGACGGCGAATTGGTTTTACCGCCGGCAAGCGTTTGGGAAAAGCGGTTGTCCGCAATCGGGTAAAACGCCTGATGCGCGAGGTTTACCGGCTGAATCAGGCTCGTCTCACGAATGAGGGGGTTGATTTAGTGCTGGTAGGCCGTCAGGCCATGGTGAAAGCTGATTTACCGGCGGTAACCAGGGCTTTTTTGGATTTATGCGGTAAAGCTCGAATTTTATTAAAAAAGTAGGTATGGCTGTGAAACAGATGCTTATTTTGCTCATCAAATTTTATCGGATATTTATTTCTCCTTTAAAGCCGCCTACTTGCCGCTTTATTCCGACTTGTTCGGAATATGCAATATTGGCTATCGAAAAATATGGGGTTTTGCGGGGAGGAATATTGGCTGTAAAGCGGATTTTGAAGTGCCACCCCTTTCATCCTGGCGGATATGACCCTATTTGAATAAATAATATATTGTTGTAATTAAGGATGTGAGATTTTGGTCGATTATGGTATCGGTATACTTCAGGATATTTTGACCTTCTTTTATCATTTGACGGAAATAGTTGGTTTGGCGAATTATGGTTTGGCAATTGTTTTAATGACGATTGTAATCAAGATGGCTTTATACCCGTTAACGGCAAAACAAGTTCGATCGATGAAAGGTTTGCAGATTCTGCAGCCGAAAATGAAGGAACTGCAGGAAAAATATAAAGACAAACCGGAAAAATTGAAAAAAGAAATGGCTGTTTTATATCAGGAGGCAGGTGTGAACCCTTTGGCCGGGTGCTTGCCTCTATTGGTACAGATGCCGATTCTGATTGGAATTTTTTATGCCATTCGTGATTTTAGTTATGTAAACATTCCTACTTTTTTGTGGGTAAAGGATTTGTCGCAAGCAGATCCGACCTATATTCTTCCCGTGTTATCGGCCGCGTCAACTTATTGGATGCAGAAACAGACTTCTACTGAGATGACGCAGCAAAATAAAATGATGCTGATTTTTATGCCGTTGTTTATCGGTTACATCAGTACGACTTTCCCTGCAGGTTTGGTTGTATATTGGGTGATGAGCAATATTATTCAGATTGCTCAACAGTGGTGGATGTACCGTGAACCGGCTGTGAATAAAGGGGAGGCTAATTGATACCATGACTTCTGTGGAAATGACCGGTAAAACCATCGAAGAGGCGGTAGAACTAGCTCTGACAGAGCTTGGCGTTGGAGCGGATCGTGTTGACTATGAAGTTGTAGAGGAGCCTAATAAAGGGTTATTCGGCTTTATCGGCTGTAAGCCGGCTAAAGTCAGAGTAACGGTGAAGCCAATAGATTCGGTCGCTGTCGCCAGCGAGTTTTTACAGCAGATTTTTGAACAGATGAAGTTAACGGTAAAGATTGAAATCAGTAAGGATTCGGATGGGGTTAAATTTGATTTAAGCGGTGCTGATTTAGGAATCTTGATTGGCAAACACGGTCAGACTCTGGATGCGCTGCAATATTTAACGAATTTAGCGGCCAATCGGGATTCGGAGGAAAGAGTCCGCATTGTTTTGGATGTGGAAGATTACCGCAAACGTCGAACGGAAACGTTAAACCGGTTGGCGTACCGGCTGGCGGAAAAAGTAAAACGGTATGGCGATAAGATTGTGCTTGAGCCGATGAGTCCCCATGAACGGAAGATTATTCATATGGCGCTGCAGGATGACCATCGGGTTATGACCTATAGCGAAGGGGACGAGCCGTATCGTAAAGTAGTGATTGCTTTAAAGCGATAAATTCGCTTGTAACGGATTTGTGTAGTTTTGTTTATTTTGGCGTATGCTAAAACCCAGTAATAATATTTATTATTACTGGGTTTTGCCGCAGTTTCGGGCAGTCATTTGATTGTTACAGAACAGGAAGTGAATCAGGTGTTTGAGGAAGATACTATCAGTGCGATAGCTACGGCACCGGGAGAGGGCGGAATTGGCATTGTCCGGGTAAGCGGCCCTCAGGCGTTAGTTGTCGCCGACAGATTGTTTCGCGGGGTTAAAGGGAAGAAAGTGCAAGATATTGGATCGTACCAAGCGGCTTATGGACATATTGTTGATCCTCAGTCGGAAGCGTTCATTGATGAGGTGCTGCTTTTGGTGATGCGTTCTCCCCGGTCCTATACCCGGGAGGACGTGGTGGAAATACATTGCCATGGCGGGTCCGTACCCTTAAAAAATATTTTAAGGTTGACGCTGCTGACCGGTGCCCGACTGGCCGATCCGGGTGAGTTTACCAAGCGGGCTTTTTTAAATGGACGTCTTGATTTGACGCAGGCGGAAGCTGTTATGGATGTCATCCGGGCGAAAACGGATTCTTCGCTGCGTATGGCTATGGGTCAATTGTCAGGCCGGTTATCCGCTGCGATTCACCGATTGCGCCATGAGATTTTAGGCATGGTTGCCCATTTGGAAGCAGCGATTGATTTTCCGGAGGAAGATATTGAGGAATTGACGGCTGCTGAGACTGCCCGACAGGCAGCTGCTGTTTTAACCGATCTGGAGCGGTTGCTGGCAACCGCACAGACAGGCCGTATTTTGCGAGACGGTTTGGAAACGGTGATTATTGGCAAACCGAATGTGGGAAAATCCAGTTTGTTAAATGCATTGCTGGGGGAAGAGCGGGCCATTGTTACTGATGTTCCGGGAACGACCCGGGATGTAATTGAAGAATATGTGAATATCCGCGGTGTACCCCTTAAGATCGTCGATACGGCTGGAATCAGGGAAACGGCTGATGTAGTAGAACAGCTGGGTGTGAAACGGGCCCGGCAGTTTGTTGCCAAAGCGGATCTGGTTTTGCTGCTCCTGGATGCGTCTCAGGCGTTATCAGTAGAAGATAAGGAGATATTAACTTTATTAAAGGGACGTCAGGCGGTGGTGCTGATTAATAAAAGTGATCTGCCTCAGGTTCTTGACTTGGCAACTGTTTCCGCTTTGGTGCCAAATCAGCAAATACTGTGGATTTCTGTTACGGCAGGCACGGGGCTGGATCAGCTGGAGCAGTGTATTGTGGATATGGTTTATGGGGGCCGGCTGCAGCAGGGAGAAGGAGGGTTTGTGAATAATCTGCGTCAGGCTGATTTACTGAGTCAGGCGCGGCAACATTTGCAGGATGTCCTAGCAGCGATTGATGCTGGTATGCCGCCGGACTGCATTGTTATTGATTTACGCGATGCCTGGGACAAGCTGGGGGAGATCACCGGCGATACTGTAGGCGAAGATATGATTCAGCAGATTTTTACCCGGTTTTGTATTGGTAAGTAGGGAGATGAATGGTTGTGTTTGTAGTAGGAACCTATGATGTGATTGTAATCGGCGCCGGCCATGCAGGCTGTGAGGCGGCTTTGGCTGCAGCCCGGCTGGGCTGTAAGACACTGCTGACAACATTAAATATGGATAATATCGCCATGATGCCTTGTAATCCGGCTGTCGGCGGACCGGCGAAGGGCCATTTGGTAAGAGAAATCGACGCCTTGGGCGGCGAGATGGGAATCAATACCGATAAAACGTGTCTGCAAATGCGAATGCTCAATACGGCAAAGGGTCCTGCGGTTCATTCCCTGCGGGCTCAGGCGGATAAAAAGGTCTATCAGGCTGCTATGAAAGAAACGGTGGAACGGCAGGATAATCTGGCGGTAAAGCAGCTGCTGGTAGACAATATTTTAGTGGAAAATGGTGCGGTAACCGGCATTCAGATTGAAACCGGGGAAGTATATCGCAGCCAGTGTGTAATTTTGGCTACTGGAACATATTTAGGGGGCAAGATCATTATCGGCGAAGTGGCTTATACCGGCGGGCCCAATGGACAGCGGGCCGCATCAAAGCTTACTTCTTCGCTGCAGCAATTGGGCATCCGGCTGATGCGGTTTAAGACAGGAACGCCGGCCCGGGTTGACCGGCGTTCCCTGGATTTCGCCAGGATGATTATTCAACCGGGCGATGAGGAGATTCATAATTTTTCTTTTATGAGTGATATCGCGACTCGGGCTCAGGTCCCCTGCTGGCTGACATATACCAATGAAAAAACGCATGAAATTATTCGGGCAAATTTGCACCGGGCACCCATGTACACCGGGGTGATTGAAGGAGTGGGACCGAGGTATTGTCCCTCCATTGAGTCGAAAATTGTCCGCTTTGCCGAAAAAACGGCTCATCAGTTGTTCCTGGAGCCGGAAGGATTGCATACTCAGGAGATGTATGTCCAGGGAATGTCCACCAGTCTGCCCATTGATGTTCAGTATGAATTTCTGCGGACAATTGCCGGATTGGAAAATGTGCAGATTATGCGTCCTGGCTATGCGATTGAATACGACTGCATTGATCCTACCCAGCTTTTCCCTTCCTTGGAATTCAAGCAGATTTCCGGCTTATTTTCCGCCGGTCAGTCTAATGGGACTTCCGGTTATGAGGAAGCGGCGGCTCAGGGGATTATTGCCGGCATTAATGCGGCTTTGACGGTATTGGGCCGGGAGCCGTTTGTCTTGTCCCGTTCCGATGCATACATTGGCGTTCTGATTGATGATTTGGTCACAAAAGGAACGAATGAGCCTTATCGGATCATGACATCCCGGGCGGAATACCGGCTGATTTTGCGGCAGGATAATGCGGATCTGCGGCTGACGGAAAAGGGATGGCAGTTGGGACTGGTATCGGCGGAACGCTATCGGCGATTTACCGCCAAGCGGGAAGCCATTGAAAAGGTGCTGGCTGGATTAAGAAATACACCGGTTCTTCCCAGCGGGGAAGTTCAGGAAAAACTGGCATCTCTGGGATCAACGGAATTACGGACAGGCAGTACGCTGTATGATCTTCTGCGCCGGACGGAACTGAATTATAGTAAGTTAAAGGAACAATTTTCATTGCCTGATATACCGCCCTTTGTTCGGGAGCAGGTGGAAATTGCTATAAAATACGAGGGATATATTAAAAAGCAATTTGAGCAGGTGGAACGGGCGGCAAAATTGGAGATGAAACAGCTTCCCGCTGCTATGGATTATAGCCGGATCACCGGCTTGGGCTTGGAGGCGCGGGAGAAGCTGGCAAAGATTCGTCCTTTATCGGTAGGTCAGGCTGCCCGTATTTCCGGCGTATCACCGGCGGATATTGCCATTTTAATGGTGCATTTGGAGCAGCAGCGGCGCAGGGGGGAAGATGGATGAATTTTGCGGCAGAAATGAAGCAGGCGGCAATTCAATACGGTATGGTTCTCACGGCGGCTCAGCAGCAAGCTTTTGCCTCCTATTTTGAGCTGCTGGTGGAATGGAATGGGAAAATGAATTTGACAGCCATTACAGCACCCAAGGAAGTTGCGGTTAAACATATGATTGATTCTTTGTCTTGTTATCACGAAAAATATTTTCCAACTGACTGTAAGGTGATTGATGTGGGGACAGGAGCCGGATTTCCCGGTCTGCCTCTTAAAATTTTTCGTCCGGACATTACATTGACTTTATTGGATTCCCTCAATAAACGGCTGCTATTTTTACAGGCAGTTGTGGATCGTTTGCAGCTGTCTCAGGTTCGACTGCTTCATAGCCGGGCTGAAGATGCCGCCAGGGAAAAATTTCTGCGAGAACAATATCAGATTGCGGTTTCCCGGGCTGTTGCCAGATTGAACGTTCTTTGCGAGTTATGTCTGCCTTTTGTGGCGCCGGGCGGTTATTTTATTGCTTTAAAGGGTGCCCGTTTTCGGGAAGAAGTGGCGGAGGCGAAGGGGGCAATAGCCTTATTGGGCGGTGAGGTCGCAGACGTTTATCCTGTCAAGCTGCCGGAGACGGAGGATGTTCGCGCCGTTATTTATATTAAAAAACAACGAAATTCACCGCTACAGTATCCTCGAAAAGCGGGAATTCCCGAAAAAAAACCATTATAATTTCCATTTATTGGAGGAATTTATCGATTCGATGCCGAACATTTATAATATAAAAATTTGTGTAACCATTATTTTTTGCCAAGTGCTATGCGTCATAAACCGGAAAGGCGCCAGCGGTTTTGCTTATAAATTTTGCGCCAGATTACCGGGTATGGTATAGTTATGTGTGCAGGTGAATTTTTTGATTGTGATTTTGGGTTAAGGCGGTGTTCGGATGAAGAATATAGCCAGATTATTAGGCTTTGGCGAGGAGAAGGTCGAGAAACTTCATTTGCCGGAAACGGAGGCTGTTGCTGCTGGTATTGGTGAGACTGCGGCAGATGCAGCTGTTGAGGAGGCTATGGCTGACAGCGAGATACAGTATATAGTCATTGATTCTATTGTGCCAAATCCTTTTCAGCCTCGCAAGACTTTTAATGAGGAATCCCTGCAGGAATTGTCGTTATCCATTCAACAGTATGGTGTGATTCAGCCGCTGCTGGTACGGCAAACGACGGCAGGCTTTGAACTGGTTGCCGGTGAACGGCGGCTGCGGGCATCGAAGCTGGCCGGATTAAATGAAGTTCCTGTAATTGTAAAAGAACTAACTGATAAAGAAATGGCCGAACTAGCTATGATTGAAAATTTGCAGCGGGAAGATCTCCATTACCTGGAGGAAGCGGAAGGATTTCAGAAGTTAATTGCGAATTTTGGTTTTACTCAGGAAGAATTGGCTCATCGGGTTGGCAAAAATCAATCCACTATCGCCAATAAGCTGCGGCTGTTAAAATTGGCGCCGCAGGTTCGGGACATCCTTGCGGCTGAAAATCTGACTGAGCGCCATGCCCGTTCGCTGTTGAAACTTGAGGATACAAAGCTTCAGCTGGAGGTTTTACATACGGTTCGGGAAAAAGGACTCAATGTCCGGGAGACAGAGGGATTGATTGAGGATATTGTTACGAATATTTCCCGGGAAATCGAAAAGGAAAATACTCCGCGGCAAAATGTGGTTAAGGTTATTAAAGATGTACGAATTTTTTTAAATAGTATTAATAAAGTAGTGGCGGAAATGAAAAAAGCAGGATTGAGGATAAAAGTCAGGCAGGAACAAGATGATCAATTTATTACGCTTACGATGAAGATTCCCAAACGAAAGTAGCTAATGTTTGTATTTTCTGATTGAAAAAATGGGGTTGACTGGTTTTAAAGAGCAAGCAGAAGAAAACATAGTTGTAAAATGGCTGATAGTAAAAGGGGCTGCCCTTTGTCTCTTGAGACGAAGGGCAGCCCTTTTCCAGTGCAAAATCACCTGGTTGAGCAGGCAATAATACTGCAAAAAGCTCGCAAGGTGCTATACTGAGCTATGAGCTATGAGCTATGAGCTATGAGCTATGACTCGCTTTCCATCAAGATCTTAGCTTTCGTAATGGCTTCAATCCCATTAGCGGCATAGGCGTTAGCACCGGCCTGAGCGGCGTATTCAGCAGTTAGTACGGCCCCGCCTACCAAAATACGGGCTTTGCAGCCGCTTGTTTTTAGTTGATTAATGGTGATGTCAATTTGCGGCATAGTGGTGGTCATTAAAGCGCAGAGACCGATAATGTCTGCCTGACAGCGGGTTGCTGCCTTTACGATGTTTTCCGGTGTGACATCTTTGCCCAAGTCAATGACTTCAAAGCCGCTGTTTTCCAACAGAGCGGCTACGATGTTTTTTCCTAAGTCATGAATATCTCCTTTTACTGTGGCCAACACAACTTTACCGGCGGTAGCGTTTTTTTGCGCTGGTAAAATTTCTTTAATAGTTTGGAAAGCGGCTCGCATGGTTTCGGCAGACAGCAGGACTTGGGGAAGGTAGCAGCGGCCGGCGCCAAAGGCTTGACCGATTTCATTCATCGCGGCGGTCAGACCTTTTTGGGTGATGTCGTTGGCGGGATAACCCTGTTTTAATGCTTGTTTTATTAAAGGAATGACGGCTGCCTTTTCGCCTTGTATGACAGTTTCCCGGATTTCGGCTAGAATATCTTTGTTCGTTCTTTTTTTCCCTGTG
Organism: Veillonellales bacterium; assembly: GCA_039680175.1. Taxonomy (NCBI): domain Bacteria; kingdom Bacillati; phylum Bacillota; class Negativicutes; order Veillonellales; species Veillonellales bacterium. The sequence continues at coordinate 26,913 of JBDKTO010000089.1, forward strand.
CTCGGCTGGAGAGGGGCGCCGGCGGCAGCAAAGGATAAACTGTAATTCCGGCCATTGATATCATAGCCTAAGAGAACGGCTGCAGCGGATAGCACATCCTGCATTAGCTGGTTATAGGGATTGAGGATAGGGGCATCCAGACCGGAAGCCAGTGCCATGGCGCAAAAAGTGCTGTTAATAATTTCCCGGCGGGGGAGGCCATAGGAGATATTGCTTAATCCCATTGTCGCCGGATAACCGAAATATTTCCGGTAAAGTTTTAAAGTCTCCAGTGTTTCGGCTGCGGCTGTATTGTCGGCGGCTACGGTCAGCACTAGGGCATCCAGGATAAAATCCTGGGGCCGCAAACCGGCTGACAGGGCAGCATGGATAATCTGCCGCATGACAGCAACCCGTTCACCTGCCGTGGCGGGGATGCCGCTTGGGGAGACAGGCAGGCATAATATGGCGGCGCCATATTTTTTTGCCAGCGGCAGAAAGTTGGTCAATCGCTCCGGTTCAGCACTGACTGAGTTGATGAGCGCCCGGCCGGGATAGGCTCTTAAGCCTGCTTCCAGGGCTGCCGGATCGCTTGTATCAATGGAGAGTGGTGCATCCACCAGCATGGATAATTCCTCGATAGCCTGTTTCATGGCGGCCGCCTGGTCAATTCCCGGCACACCCATGTTTACATCCAGGATCGAGGCACCGGCTTTTATTTGTGCCAGGGCTTCTTTTTTTACGGCAATAAGCTGCCGGGATTGAATGTCGGCGGACAAAGCTTTTCGTCCGGTGGGATTGATGCGTTCACCGATGATGGTCTTGGGCAGTCCGGGACCGATGGATACTGTTTTGCTGCGGCTGGTTAGAGCAGTATGCTTTGTGAGGGTGATGGGTTGCTGTGGCCGTGATATTGTTCCGTTCAGAGCGTGATGCATTGCGTTGATATGCTGCGGTGTTGTGCCGCAGCAGCCGCCAATATAGCTTGCGCCGGCATTTGCCAGTTTAGGTGCCCAGACGGCCAGATCGGCGGGGGTCATGGGGAATTCGGTTTGGCCGTTAATGAGCCGTGGCATTCCGGCATTTGGCTGAACACTAATCGGGCGGTGGCAGGATTGGGTCAGAGTCGAAACAATAGGCAGCAGCTGAGCCGGGCCTAAAGAGCAATTGGCGCCGATAATGTCTGCTCCCATTGCTTCCAGGATGATAGCTGCGGTTTCGGGATCGGTTCCGGTTACAGTTCGGCCATCCTCGCCAAAGGATAATTGGCAAATTACCGGAGTATCGGATATGGATTTTGCTGCCAGCAGAGCAGCACGCATTTCTTGAATATCAATGATGGTTTCAATAATAATAAAATCAACACCGGCTTTGGTCAGTGCGGTAATTTGTTCTGTGTAGACTTCGACCGCCAGATCAAAGGCTAAATCACCAAGGGGAGATATAAACCGGCCGGTTGGTCCGACGGAACCGGCTATCTTTGTATTTCTTCCGGCAGCAGCACGGGCTGCTTTTACTCCGGCGGCAGTAAGCAGCGGGACTTTGTTGGCAAGTCCGTAGTGGTTTAATTTGATCCGGTTGGCACCGAAGGTATTTGTTTCAATAATGTCGGCGCCATTTTCAATATATTGCCGGTGGATATTGGTTACGGCGGCGGGGTTGTCAATATTCAGGGTTTCCGGGCAGGCTCCCGGCTGCAGGCCGGCTTGCTGCAGCATTGTGCCCATGGCACCGTCAAAAATTGTAATCATCGTTCTGTGAACTCCTTTCGGGCGAAACAATTAGTTTTATTGCAGTTGCTGCAGTTGTTATCGCTAGTATAGCAAGATAATAGGTGAGTCTCATCTGCCGGTTTTAGGCCGATGATTGCTGTAACGGATTTACGGGGCAGCAGCATGCAGCGTTCGGTTGTAGTAATGCCTATTGTTTGTTGTTGGGCCAGTGATAAGATATAAGGCTGAACGGTAATATTCCAATCGCCATAACCGGGACTAAAGCGGCGCAGTGTCGTAAGTCCCTGACCGGCTGCTTGCCGAGTAATAAGTTTGTTTAATTGGTCGGCGGCACTTTCTACGGCTACAGTGCCTGCGGCATCAAGCAAGAGACCGGCGGTATATTCTCCGTTGCTGAAATTTTGTGTAACTTGTTGTTCCAGCGCCGGACCGATAGTAACCGCCAGAATAGCAACGGCGGTAGCCGATGCCAGGTGGGAACAGATACTGGCTCCCGTTAATTTTAAAGGGGAATCCGCCAGGATCATTCCGGTTGCGGCATCATAATCGTAATTTTGCCAGCAGCCTTTTGGTTGTGACAGAATATGACCTTGATTGCAGGCTTCCGACAATAATGATTCAGGGAAATAATTGGGTTTTTTTGTCAATCCAGCATAGCGCAGCAGTTCCGCTCTGTTGATTCCCGTCAGCCGGGCGTTAAATATTGCCATGGTTACTCCTCCGTTACTATAGGTAAGCAAATTATAGCATTATTTCGTTCTGATGTTAATGATATCTTAAATTGGCAGGAATATTAAAAACGGGTGTGGAATGTTTAGTTTTAGTTATGTAGGAATACGAGGTGGAACTTTTGGTAAAAGTAATTGCAATTGCCAATCAAAAAGGTGGTGTAGGTAAAACAACCACAGCGGTAAATCTAAGTTCATGTCTGGCGGAACTAGGGAAAAAGGTATTGCTGGTCGATATCGATCCTCAGGGGAACTCGACCAGCGGTTTTGGCATTGATAAAGCGAAAATCAAGCGGTGCGTCTATGATACTCTGGTCAATGATGTTCCGGCAGAGTCGGTTAAACTGACTACCGCTATTGATCAGCTTGAGTTATTGCCGGCAACGATTCAACTGGCTGGTGCCGAAATTGAATTGGTGTCGATTATGTCCCGGGAGACCAAGTTAAAGCGGGCATTGGATAAAATCAAATATAATTATGATTTTGTCATCATTGACTGTCCGCCGTCTTTAGGGCTGCTGACGATTAACTCGTTAACAGCGGCAAATTCCGTATTGGTTCCCATTCAATGTGAATTTTATGCTCTGGAAGGATTGTCTCAACTCATGAAAACGGTATCGTTGGTGCAAAGAAACCTAAATCCGGCCCTTACTTTGGAAGGGGTTGTACTGACAATGTTTGATGCCAGGACGAATCTTTCCATTCAAGTGGTGGATGAGGTAAAAAATCATTTCCGTCATAAGGTATATCAAACCATTATTCCCCGTAATGTACGGTTAAGTGAAGCTCCCAGTCACGGACAGCCGGTAATAAAATACGATCCAAAATCGAAGGGGGCGGAAGTATATTTTGATTTAGCGAGAGAGGTGATTGGTGATGAATAAACAGGCACGAGGCCTGGGGAGAGGACTGGAAGCCTTATTTTCCACCGCGGCTGCGGCAGAAGAGGATCAGGATCAGGTCAGCGGAATCTCTGTTCAGGAAATCGTCCCCAATCAGTTTCAACCACGGCGTGTGTTTGATGAAGAAGCCTTGGCTGAGCTAACCCAATCAATTCAACAATACGGCGTTTTGCAGCCAATCGTGGTTCGCCGGACACTAAAAGGTTATGAACTGGTTGCCGGAGAAAGACGCTGGCGGGCCTCTCAGAAGGCAGGGTTGTCGGTTATTCCGGCTGTTGTTCGTGAATATACCGATTCTGAGATGACGGAGATTGCCCTGATTGAAAATTTACAACGGGAAGACTTGAATCCCCTCGAAGAAGCGGCGGCTTATAAAATGCTGATGGAAAAATTCGGTCTTACTCAGGAGGAAGTCGCCCGTAAAATTGGTCGCAGTCGCTCCTTAATTGCCAATACCCTTCGGCTGTTGAAACTGCATCCTGTTGTACAAGAATATGTTTCACGTGGAACATTATCCATGGGGCAGGTGCGGCCGCTGTTGGCCCTGGGAAACCCGGAACTTCAGCTTGAAGCGGCAGAAATGATTATAGAGGAAGATTTATCGTCACGGGATGCGGAAGAATTAGTAAAACGTATCGGTAAAACGAAACGAAAGCCTAGAACAGAGATTGTTGAAAAAGACAGAGAAATTTTTGTAGTGGAAGCTGAAGATCGGTTAAAGCTGATATTAGGGACTCAGGTAAAAATTAAACCGGGGAAATTGAAGAGTAAAATTGAAATTGAATTTTATTCTGCCGATGATTTGGATCGAATCATTGAAGTTCTTTCCGCTCAACAGACTGCTGTTGCGACCCGGCCGCGGGGACCGATGGTTGTCTGAAAAAGTTTCACGTGAAACATTGCTGGTTGAACCGAGGTGAAATTTTATGCGCTGGGAAAAAGATTTGTTAGGCCGGCGCCAAGTACCGGACGATGTCTACTATGGGATTCATACCTTACGGGCCGTAGAAAATTTTCCCTTATCAGGGCAGAGGGTGAATCCTCGTTTGATTGCCGCCATAGCTCTCATCAAGAAAACTGCGGCAGAAGTGAACCGGGATTTAGGCTATTTGCCGGAAAATGTTGCTAACGCCATTATTCAGGCTGCGGATGAAATAGCAGCCGGAAAGTGGTCGGAGCAATTTGTAACCGATGCGCTGCAGGGCGGTGCCGGTACATCAACCAATATGAATGTAAATGAAGTCGTAGCCAATCGGGCTATTGAAATTCTAGGCGGCAAGCGGGGAGAGTATGAATTGGTGCATCCACTGAATCATGTCAATTTGCACCAATCGACAAATGATGTTTATCCCACTGCCTTGCGGTTGGCCGCTATTTGGCTGCTGGAACCGCTAAACAGCGGCTGTGCGGCGCTGCAGCAGGCACTGCAGGATAAAGAAGCGGAATTTTCCGGAATTATTAAGGTCGGGCGAACCGAAATGCAGGATGCGGTGCCGATTACGCTGGGGCAGGAATTCAGTGCTTATGCCGGGTGCATTGGCCGGGATCGCTGGCGGCTGTATAAAGTGGAGGAGCGTCTCAGACAGGTGAATCTGGGAGGAACTGCGGTAGGAACAGGTTTAAATGCTCCGAAAAAATATATCTATATGGTCAATGACCGGCTGCGCAATTATGCCAAGGTGGGATTGGCCCGGGCGGAAAACATGATTGATGTCACGCAAAATACCGACGTATTTGTCGAGGTATCCGGTTTGTTAAAAGCACTGGCAGTCAATCTGGCTAAAATTGCCAATGATTTGCGGCTTTTGTCCTCCGGGCCCCGGGCCGGGTTTGGCGAGATACGCTTACCGGAGCGCCAGGCGGGTTCGTCGATTATGCCGGGAAAAGTGAATCCTATTATTCCTGAGGCAGTAAATCAGGCCTCATTCCAGATTATGGCTTCTGATTTGGCAATAACCCTGGCGGCCCAGGCCGGACAATTGGAACTGAATGCATTTTTGCCATTGATTGCCCATCATTTGCTGGGAAGTTTAGAATTACTAGTGAATAGTATAGACATGTTTACTAAGTATTGCATAAAGGATATTGGGGCGCAGTCGGAGCAATGCCGGCTATCACTGGAAAATAGCTTGGTTGCGGTTACGGCACTAACGCCTCATATTGGCTATGATGCAGCTACGCAGATTGCCCGGGATGCTGTTGTTAGCGGCAAGACGGTTCGTCAGGTCGTCGAAGCTAAAAGAATTTTAACGCCTCAGCAATTGGACGGAATATTAGATCCGCAAAATATGACTCGGCCGGGGAAATAGCCGCGGAGGAATGATAGCCGTAAGGAGGGATAAAGGATGCAAGATACACCGAAAGGCGGCAGATTGCATATTGCAATTTTTGGCCGGCGAAACGCCGGAAAGTCCAGCCTGATAAATGCTTTGACCAGTCAGGATATAGCTTTAGTATCCGACGTACCGGGGACAACAACCGATCCGGTATACAAGGCGATGGAAATACTGCCCGTCGGTCCGGTGATGATCATTGATACTGCCGGCATTGATGATGTGGGTGAACTGGGAACGCTGCGGATTGAGCGAACGATGCAGGTATTGCATAAGGCAGACGAGGCGCTTCTGGTTATTGATCCGGCAGCCGGTATTACTTCTTATGAGAGAAAGTTGATTGCCGATATTCGCCACCGGAACGTACCTCTTATTGGCCTTGTCAATAAAAGTGATATTGTGTCAATTAACGAGGAAACAGTAAGAAAATGGCAGCAAGCGACCGGACTGGACTTGTTATTGGTGAGTGCTAAAACGAAACAGGGAATAGAGGAAGTTAAGCAGCAGATTATTGCTAAAGCGCCGGACAATTGGGATGGTCCGCCGATTATCGGTGATCTGATCAATGCCGGTGATACGGTGGTGCTGGTCGTACCGATTGATCTGGCAGCGCCGAAAGGGCGGCTGATATTGCCTCAGGTTCAGACGATCCGTGATGTTCTGGACCATGATGCTTACAGTATTGTAGTAAAAGAACGGGAGCTGAAGGAAGCCCTGGATCAGTTAAGGCAGCTGCCGAAACTGGTTGTTACCGACTCTCAGGAATTTTTAAAAGTGGCAGCCGATACACCGCCAGAGGTACAGCTTACTTCTTTTTCCATTCTGTTTGCCCGTCATAAAGGCGATCTGGAAACACTGGTGGCCGGGGCCAGGGCCATTGATAGCTTGAAACCGGGAGATCGGGTGCTGATTGCCGAGGGCTGTACTCATCATCGTCAGGCAGACGACATCGGACAAGTAAAGATTCCCCGGTGGCTGCGGCAAATGGTGGGAGGAGAACTGGAGTTTGAATGGGTGTCGGGAGGAACATTTCCGCCGGACTTGCAGCAATACCAACTAATTGTTCATTGCGGCGCTTGCATGCTGAACCGCCGGGAAATGCTATACCGGTTATCCCAGGCCCGACTGATGAAAGTGCCGATTGTAAATTACGGGGTATTAATTGCTTATGTCCATGGCATCTTGCATCGGGCTTTAATGCCGTTTCCTTTGGCGCAGATGATTTTGGAAGAGTGATGGATAATGGAGAAGAAAGCGGGATTTCCGGAAGGGATGATATAGGATGAAGGGGACATTGGTTAATGTGGTAACGATATTAGTGGGATCCTCCGCCGGACTGCTGCTGAAAAGTGGAATTCCTTCAAAATATCAGGATATTCTTATGCAGGGCATGGCGCTTTCGGTTGGTTTAATTGGTTTACAAATGGCATTAAAGACACAAAATATACTGATTGTCATTATAAGTATGGGTTTGGGCGCCGTTATCGGCGAAGCGCTGAATATTGACCGGTGGCTCAACCGGCTGGGGGAATGCCTGACAAGTCGGCTGGGGGGAAGGTATGGTGATGTGGGGCAGGGGTTTATTACTGCTACTTTGGTGTTTTGTATCGGCGCAATGGCTATTGTTGGCTCGATACAGGACGGATTAACCGGTGATGCCGGCACACTTTATGCCAAATCCATAATTGACGGAATTGCAGCGGCAGTATTTGCTTCCGGTATGGGAATCGGAGTAGCTTTTTCCAGCTTATCCGTTCTGGTGTATCAGGGGGGGATTACTTTATTGGCCGGAGCGCTGGGGCCGGTTCTAAGTGATAGGGCTATTGTTGAGATGACAGCAGTCGGCGGGCTGCTGATTGTTGCCATCAGCTTGCTAATGTTAAAGATTCATACCATCAAAGTTGCTAATTTATTGCCGGCTATTCCGCTGGCAGCCGTAATCGCCATTTTTTGGCCGGCATGATAAGGAAAATGCTGGAGAGAGAAAGGTAGGATACCATGAATTATTTGGTTCAATTCTCAGCTTTAGTTATGGCCAACTTGCAGTATGTGTTATTGGCAATGACGGCTATGATTTTTTTGGCACTTATTATTTTTATTCATATTAATATTAAGCTGTCCCGAATGAATCGCCGCTATCGCAAAATGATGCAGGGCATGGAAGGAGCGAATTTGGAGCGATTGTTAACAGATCATATTGAAGAAGTTCGACAGGCTATGGTCAAAATTGATTCGGCGGCGGCGGCATATAATGCTATCGTAAAAACGCTGCAGCATTGTGTGCAAAAAATGGGAATTGTTCGCTTTAATGCTTTTGAAGATACCGGCAGCGATTTAAGTTATGCGATTGCCTTACTGGATTCGGCTGACAACGGGATCGTTTTGTCCAGCATTTTTGGCAGAAATGAGTCCCGATCTTACGCCAAGCCCGTCATCAACGGTCAGTCTTCTTATTTTTTGACGGAAGAAGAAAAGCAGGCACTACAGCAGGCAATGGGAAAAAAATCTTTTTCTTAGCAGGAATTTTAGCAAGGGGGGCCGAATAAAGAAATAGATTAACATTTTTTCCCAAAGGAGGGATCGTTATTGGTATCAAAATTGCAAAGGCCGGATCGAAGAGAATATACGCTAATAATTGTTCCGCACCGAGGGCAGGCTGTACGCAGTATTCGAATTCCAATTCGAATGGTTAAAATTGGGTTAGCGGCTTTATGTGCGGTGCTTTTTATTGTGGCAGGAACATTTGTAAATTATCAGCACACTGTCAGTGCGGCAAATTCCGAGAAGGCCGAACTGGAACGATTGCGGCAGGTTAATGACGATCAGGGGCAGCAACTGGAGGAGCTGGGACAAGCCACGGCAGCCCTCCAGCAGGATATGAATCGGCTGGATGCCCTGGATAATGAAATCAGGCGGCTCGTAAACAGTGACGAAGCCAGCGGGGCTTCCCGGGGCGGGATTGTGCGGTCGAACAGCGGACTGTACCACGGCCAGGGCGGGCCGATGGTAACGCCGAGCGTGCAGGATCTTACCAAGCTGGTTCGGGAATTGCAGCAGGGAGTGCAGGCTCGCGAGGCGAGTCTTACTTCATTGCGGGATGCAGTGGCGGCACAACAGGTTCGTTTGGCGGCGACGCCTTCGATTTGGCCGGCAGGAGGGGATGTAACTTCCCGGTTCGGTTGGCGGAGTTCGCCCTGGGGCAGGGGCAGTGACTGGCATCCGGGCATTGATATTGCCAACAGTGCAGGTACGCCGATCGTTGCAACGGCAGACGGGATTGTGACAGAAAGCGGTTGGAATAGCGGCGGCTACGGCAATATGGTTCAAATTGATCATGGTAACGGCATTGTTACTATTTATGGACATACTTCGCAAGTGTTGGTCAGTCGGGGGATGCAAGTAAAAAAAGGGGAAGTAATCGCCTATATGGGCAGCACTGGGCTGAGCACCGGTTCTCATGTTCACTATGAAGTGCGGGTGAACGGCACGGCGGTGAATCCAGCCAGCTTTCTGTAGCTGTTGTTCTAATGACGAGATTTATCGGAAAGGCGTGGAAGGTATGTTTGGTAGAAAGCAGGATGCGGGTTTTAGCGAGAATGTAGCAACGATAATCGGCAGGGAGACTGAGTTCAAAGGCACGCTTACAGCTAAAGGATCCATTCGGGTTGAGGGGCAGCTGGAAGGGGAAGTGGTATCTTCCGGTCATTTGGTTATTGGCGAAACAGGTATGGTGAAAGCAAATATCCAGGCTCAAGCGGCTATTTTTGCCGGAACGGTTATCGGCAATGTAACAGCATCAGGGCAATTGGAGCTTTTGCCGACCGCTAAATTATACGGGGATATTACCGTGGGTTCGTTGGTAATTGGCGAAGGGGCGTTGTTTAAAGGCGCTTGCGTAATGCGTCAGGAAAATCAGCAACAGGCCGACTAGCTTATTTTTGTTCGCGTAAAATGGATACATTCCTCCGGTTTTGGCAATGATAAGGCCGGAGGTGTAATATATGCAAGGAATTATCGCAGTGGAAAGAAATCTGAGCAAATTGATGGAGGCCTTGGAAACGGAAGGCTATGATGTTGTGGATTTGGATCACGTAAACATGGATACGGTGGATGCTGTTATTGTCAGCGGGGCTGATATCAATCTGATGAACATGCAGGATATCCATACGAACGTGCCGGTTATTCATGCGGCAGGGAAGTCGTCAGATGAAATACTGGAAGAACTTGAGCGGCTGTAATAAACAAAGCCAGGACTCGACGGCAGAGTCCTGGCTTTGTTTATTCCTTATCGTGTACAAGCCATGAGCTAACAAATTCCTCAGGAACGTAATCCGAAGCAAAGGCCATGGGCAATGGTATCTGCCATTTTGATGACAAGACTTAAGCGGGTGCTTTGCAGCACCAGGTGTTCCATAAAACCGCCGACATTGACAATTCCGGTGATATAAGCATTGCCCACCGGCGGCAGATTCTTATTTACAGCGGCCCCCGGCTTTACCGGGCCGCGGCCTAAGGAAACGCAGCCGATGTTTTCCAATTTTCCCAGGCAGGCATCAACGGCTAAAATAAAGGGCTGCACAGGAGAAGAGCGGATCTCTTCCAGGGCATGGGATAAATTTGTGGCATGTACCGGTTGATCCAGGGTCCCATAGACTTTAAAGTCTACATTTAAAGTCTGCAGTTTGCTGCCGGTTAAAGGGCCTAAGGCATCGCCGGTAGAGCGGTCAGTGCCAATGCACAGTACGATGATGTCCTGACCGGCTGCTGCCGCTTCCTGTGACAGCGTTCGTACATGGAAAGCAATGTCATACAGGGTATGGGGCCGGTCAATATTGAATTTTAATTCAGGCAGAGACTTGGGGAAGGAAAGTAAATTATTCAGCATACAGCGCTCCTAATGATTACATAGTATTAACAGTATGGATGAATTGGGATAATTTTATTCAATTATATTGGAATAAATTACATAATTAGGGAATAAAAGCAGCGGAAATGTATGTATACCGAAAAACAATTCAAAACATAAATCAGCTTGATCCACAAGATTTTATCAGTCAGCCTGCCATTACAGTAGCGGAATTACGGGATAGGCTTAACACTTCCCGCAAAGGGGCACTGCCGCTTTTAGGGGCCTTATATTGCATAAATATGCGGGACGGGCTGGAGGGTTTTACCGCTAAAGCCAAAAGATACGGGATTTTTCAGAATAAATTTTATTTTAATATTCATATTGACAGCATAAGTTTTCGTTTTTATAATAAGAGTTGGTTACAGTAATGTATAATTACAATAGACAAACGTTTTAGTAAAAAGCAGTACCAATTGATTGTAGTGGTTGAGGCAAGATAAGGAGAGTGCCTAGGGTTCCGCGCTCATTTGCTAGCGGACTGGACCAAGCGGCACAAGTGCAGTGTGGCACGCACTACACCGTGGGTATAAAAGACCCTGCGGAAGGTCCTGGAATCTGTTTCCGGTTCTTCCACAGAGTCTTTTGTTTTCTTTTTCACATGATTACATTCTAGAAAAAATGAAGAGGTGGAAAGTATGTGCAGAATTGGTGCGATTAAAAGCAAGGTGCCTTTTCACCCGTCAAAGGCGCTGTATCTCATGCTGCCGCAGCAGGAGGGACATGATAATTCCGGATTTGCTATGACGATGCAGGATTTGGCGGGAAGATTTACTCCCTATAAAGACAAACCGCTGCTGTCTCTGGCCTGTACGCAAAAAGGAGCGAAATTGGTCGAGGATTACATGGAGACAAACAATTTCCTGCCGGTACATGAATGGATACCCAAAGTGAAGCAGCAGCCGGGGCTGGACATTAAGGCAATGCCTTATTATATCTTTCGCAATTATGATTATCCTGAGCATTACGGTAATGCAACCAAGGCCGCAAAAGAAGAACTGCTGCTGAATACAAGATTGGCGCTTAGGGCGATCCTGGGAAAAAACGAGGAAGGATATGCATATTCTTTCTGGCCGGATGTTCTTACACTCAAGGAAATTGGTGATCCCAGGGATATTGCAACCTACTTTCACCTTTGGGATGACAACGGCGATATGATGGCCAGGAATATAGTCGTACAATGCCGCCAGAATACCAATTATGACATTGTCCGCTATGCCGCCCATCCGTTCTTTTTACAGGGATATACGCTATGCGCCAATGGAGAAAACACTTTTTACACGAAAAACAAGGAATATCAAAAATCGCTGCACCGGGGTTATATCGGCTTTGAATCCGATTCCCAGAACTTTCTTTATACCTTACATTACGTACTCCATGAATTAAAATGGCCGATTAAATATTACAAGCACATTATTACACCGCTTCCGTTTGAGGAAATCAAGAGTCGTCCCGATTGTGCCGAGCTGACAGCGATTCGTCAGTCCCTGGGTCACTTGGAGATTAACGGACCTAATACGATTATCGCGATGCTGCCTGACGGCAACATCATGACTTGCTGCGATTCGAAAAAATTGCGGCCGGTGGTAGTGGGCGGCGATGACACTACGATGGCCATTTCCTCTGAGGTTTGTGGTATTAATACGATATTGCCGGATCGCAGCCGAGAAAATGATATCTATCCCAATGAACGGGAAATAGTCGTTATTAACGACAGATTGGAGGTAGAGCGATGGAAACAGTAAAAATGCAGGATATGACGGTGACCGATTTACCGTGGAAGATAGAGTATCAGCCTGACCGATGTACCATGTGCGGAAGTTGTGTGGCTGCCTGCAGTTTTGATGCCATAGAGGCGGCGATGGAACGCCGTTCCATTACCGTTTCTACCGGCTACCAGCCGTCGCCTACCCAAAAGCATATGGCGACACCGGTCATCAAGCAAAAAAGCCGTCTGGGAAATGTTTGCGTCGGCTGCGGCATGTGTGAAAAAGTTTGTCCCAATAAGGCGATCCGGCCGGTTCGCAATACGGATTCACGCTATAATTTACTGGCCCGAAACGGCGGCAATACAATTAAACGGGGCGGACGGACGAATCTAAATGCCGACCGTACCCTGGACCGCATCATTGTCGGCCGGATATCCCAAATGACCGACCCTTCCTTGGATTCGGTTCGTCACACCTTTGATATTTTGGCTCCCTTTGGCCGGGTTCTGCCGCCGAATGAGCTGCCTTTCGCCAGCGATGGACACAGCTTAAAGCTAACCCATGCCACGCCCCCGGTTAAGTGGATTTATCCGGTGATTTTCAGCGATATGTCTATCGGCGCTTTATCCACCAGAGCCTGGGAGGCCATTGCTTTAGCCACCGCTTATTTGAACGAAAAGCATAATTTGCCGATTCGCATGTGTTCCGGCGAGGGCGGTATGCCGGTAAAACTGCTGGAATCCGAACAACTTAAGTATATGATTATCCAAATTGCTTCCGGCCATTTCGGTTGGAACCGGATTATCAAGGCCATGCCCCGCATGAAGGTGGATCCGGCCGGAATATTAATCAAGATCGGCCAGGGCGCTAAACCGGGTGACGGCGGACTGCTGCCGGCAGCCAAGGTAGCTGAGCATGTCCAGGCTATCCGGGGTGTTCCTAAGGCCGATTTAATGTCACCGCCGAATCACCAGGGGTTATATTCTATTGAAGAATCGGTGCAAAAAATGTTTATGTCTATGAATGCCGCTTTTAAATTCCGGGTGCCCGTAGCGATTAAATGCGCCGCATCAGCTACTTCGGTTTCGGTATATAATAATTTACTCCGTGATCCTTATAAAATTTGCGGCGGCTTTTTCATTGACGGTATTCAGGGCGGTACGGGAGCAGCCAATGAAATATCCCTTGACCATACAGGTCATCCTGTGGTTTCCAAGGCCAGGGAATGCTATTTGGCCGCAGTCAAGCAGGGTCGTCAGGGGCAAATTCCGCTGTGGGCCGGCGGCGGTATCGGTATGACCGGCAATGCGGCGGCAGATGCTTTTAAAATTATCTGCCTGGGTGCCAACGGGGTGTTCATTGGCAAACTGCTAATTCAGCTTTGCGGCTGTATCGGCAACGAACATGGCCGGTGCAATTCCTGTTCTACCGGCAAATGTCCGACCGGTATTTGTACTCAGGATCCACGGCTGGTGAAACGGCTGGATGTAGATAAAGCGGCACAGAATATTGTGGAATACATGCTGGCGCTGGATAGTGAAATGCGCAAGCTGATGGCGCCTATCGGCAATAGTTCGCTGCCGGTTGGCCGTTCGGATGCCTTGGTTACCACAGATAAAGCAATCGCCGACAAACTGGGTATCCAGTATGTATGCTAAGGGGGAATGGGCAAATGTTTACGATAAGCACCATTGACGGTAATAACCGGATGTCGACCCAGGACCTGCTGCAGGCGATCAACAACGCTCTGGCGGCTGGGGAGACCGAATTTCGCATCGAGGGTTCAGGACAGCATGATATTGGCGGCCCTCTGTGGCATCCTGAAGGTAAAAATTTGAAGTTTTATGTAACCAATCCCGGTCAGCGGGTCGGTTCCATGTGCTTGGAAAATACGGAAATCATTGTCGAGGGTTCAGCTCCTGCCGATGTAGGCTGGCTGAATGCAGGCGGTAAAATCGTCGTCAAGGGGGATGGCGGTGATACCACAGCCCACTGTGCTGCCGCTGGGACGATTTATGTCGGCGGCCGGGCCGGGACCCGGTCCGGTTCGCTGATGAAGCATGATCCTTTGTATGATCCGCCTGAATTCTGGGTTTTGAAGAACTGCGGCAGTTTTTCCTTTGAATTTATGTCCGGCGGTATTGCGGTAGTCTGCGGCTATGATTGCGAGGATTTTGAGTCGGTATTGGGTGACCGGTCTTGTGTCGGGATGGTCGGCGGAACGCTGTATTATCGGGGTGAGGCCAGTGGAATCTCAAAAAAGGATGCAAAAATTCTTTCTTTAGACGAAGCTGATATTGCGTATATTGAAAGTCATATGGATGATTTTCTGGAATCCATTGAACAGCCTGAATTGCGGCAGGAACTGACACAATGGAGTGAGTGGCATAAAGTTGTGCCCCTTACTTATGAAGAGCGGCCGAAGAAAGCCAATACCGATATTTTATCTTTCCGTACGGAAAAGTGGGTACCGGGAGGAATTTTCAGCGATGTAGTCAAAGATGATCTGGGAGTAATCGGCCTAGTTGCTTCCGGCAAATACCGACAGCGTGTTCCCGTATGGGAAAACGCTAAATATGCGGCGCCGTGTGAATTTAACTGTCCGGCGGGTATTCCCTCCCAGCAGCGGTTCAATCTGCTGCGGGAAGGAAAGATCGGGGAAGCCTACCGCCTTGTTTTAGAATATACTCCCTTTCCCGGTTCCGTATGCGGTGCCGTCTGCCCAAACCTATGCATGGAAGAATGTTCCCGTAAAAGCATGGATGAACCGGCTCAGATCGGTCTGTTAGGACGATATTCCGATGCTATTGTCCTGCCGGCGCCAACGGCGCGGACGGATAAAAAAATTGCAGTGATTGGCGGCGGGGCTGCCGGCCTAACGGCGGCGTGGGAACTGAGCCGCAAAGGACACCAAGTTACGGTTTATGAAGCAAATGATAAAATGGGCGGTAAGATGGAGCAGGTTATTCCCCGTTCCCGGCTGCCTCAGGCTACCCTGCGCAAGGAATTGCAGCGGATTGAAAATATGGGAGTTACTTTTAAACCCGGCACAAAGGTGGATGGAACCATGTTCCGGGAACTCCGGGAGAGTTATGATGCCGTGGTAGTAGCTGCCGGCAGCCATACTTCCCGGGTTATCAACTGGCCGGGCCACCAGCGGCTTGTTAAAGGTTTGGAATTCCTTAAAGCGGTGAACCGGGGCGAAAAACCATCGGTGGGGAAACGGGTAGTAGTCATCGGCTGCGGCAACTCCGGCATGGATGTGGCAGTCGGTGCCTACCAAATGGGGGCGGAGCAGGTTACCTGTATTGATGTGCAGAAACCCGCCGCATTTCCCAAGGAGATTGCCCATGTGGAAGAAATGGGCGGCAAGCTTTTATGGCCGGTTATGACCACGGAAGTTACGGCTGAAGGGGTGGTGACCCAAAGCGGAGAAATCATTCCGGCCGACACGGTCATTATCAGCATTGGCGAAATGCCGGATTTGGCTTTTCTGCCGGCGGATGTTGTCTTGCAGCGAGGCTGTCTCGTTCCCGATTCGGATTATCGTATTGCCGAAGGTGTGTACACCGCCGGCGACACCGTTAAGCCCGGCCGGCTGGTAGATGCCATTGCTGCCGGACGCAAAGCAGCGCTGGCCATTCATGCCGACTTGACAGGAGAAGCTTGTCAACAGCAAGGCAAAGCTAAAATAGCAGCCGAACGGCTGAGTACGGCCTATTTTAAGAAATGTCACAACTGTGATGTTCCCAAAGCCCGGGAGGATTACAACCGCTGTATCAGCTGCGGTACCTGCCGCGATTGTCATATGTGCTATAAATCCTGTCCGGAAAACGCTATCTCCCGTCAGATTAAAGCCGACGGAAGTTTCGAGTATGTTTCCGATCCGGAGAAGTGCATTGGCTGCGGCATTTGCGCCGGCATCTGCCCCTGCGGCATTTGGACGATGGTTCCCAATGGGGAACCAATAGCTGTGGGATGACATAACTGGAAAAGTCCTCTTGTGTAAAGTATTGACAGAAAGCCTGTTGTTTCCGATAATAGGCTATAGATAAGACAAATTCAGCTGAAATACAGTCTCAATGAAGAGGGGCTGTCGCATTATAGAAAGATTCCACTATATATTGTGGTTGTATTTAAACAAAAATCACAATATGCGGTAGAAAAAATCTTAGTGCGATAGCCTCCTTTTCTTGATGAAAAATTTATAAAGATTTACACTAAAATCAGGGTATGCTAATATAATGAAATAAGGAACAAGGGACGGGTAAAACCCGGCAGCGGGTAGGCAGTATCTGCGGGATTTTTTGTGCTCGCAGGTGTTTTTTGCGTGATGCGCCTAACGGGGGGAACGTTTGTGAAAGGGGTGTAGCCTTGAATCAGGCTAATAACATAGTAAAGCAGCGCACCGCACGCCTATCTGTTATGTCCAACACACTGTTGGTGCTTGCCAAGCTGGCGGTAGGAATGTATACGGGAGCTGTCAGTATTATTTCCGAAGCCGCTCACTCGGCAGTTGATCTGATTGCGGCGTTGGTTGCTTTTTATGCGGTAAAAAAATCCGGTCGGCCGCCGGATAAAAATCATGATTACGGGCACGGAAAGATAGAGAATCTCTCAGGCGCCATTGAGGCTGTTCTTATTGTTTTGGCAGCAATCTGGATTGTGTATGAGGCGGCAGAAAAATTCACGGCGGCAAAACTGCCGGATTATCTGGGGGCCGGGCTCGGAGTAATGCTGGGGTCGATTGCGATTAATTATTGGGTATCCGGTAAACTGATGGCGGTAGCCCGGGTAACTGGATCTCACGCTTTGGAGGCAGACGGACTGCATCTTAGGGCTGATATTTGGACTTCGGTAGGCGTATTATTCGGCCTGGGAATTATAAAATTGACAGGCTGGGCCTGGATTGATCCGGCGATTGCCATCGTAGTGGCGATGGTGGTATTTAAAGCTGGATATGGTATGAGTAAGAAGAGTTTGTACGAATTAACCGATATTAGTTTGCCGGAAGAAGAGGAAAATATAATTTCCGATATTGTGAACAGCCACAGCGAAGTCATTTCCTTTCATCAGCTGCGGACTCGCCGCTCGGGAAGCTACCGGTTGATTGATATGCATGTTATTTTGGATAAAAATATGCATCTGGATAAGGCTCATGCAGTCTGCGACCAACTGGAAGCGGAAATCGGGCAGCAACTAGGTTCCTGCGATGTCGTGATTCACCTGGAACCCTGTGATTACCACAAAGAGCTGGGTTACTGCCCCCTGTCGCCGGAGAAGAATCAAAAAAATTGAAAGCCGACTTGACACAGTAACCGTCAAGCCGGCTTCTATTAATGTGCTGTTGGCTATGAGCCAAGTGCCAAGTGCCAAGCGCCCCATCCCCCCTACTCGATTTCTTTATTTACTTCGGTAAATAACTCGGCACCGGATTCGGCGATTAATTCGTCCAAGACTTCGTTTTCTTTTTGATGGATCGGTGGTTTAAAGCCATCGGTGTTAGTGGCGGAAGGGCTAGGCGGGTTAGGATGAGCTGAAGGGGCGGGGCTGAAGCAGGAAGTGTTGGAACGGCAGAGTTCCAGTACACGCCGGAGTATTTCCAGTTCTACGATTTGTTCAGCAGTGTGGAAAGACGTGTCGGCGGCGGCAGAGCGGTTGGACAGAAGACGATAAAGGTCTACTGGGGCGCAGGTAACGCTGAGGAAATCACTGCTAAAGGAAATTTTGCAGCATAGCAGTTCCAGCAAAATATCAATCAGGGCGCCGGCATGATCAAACCGGTCTACCGCCCTTTGAAAAATTTCGATCGGCACATCGGGGGTCCGGTGAATTTCTTCCGCTGCTCCGACTAAGAGACGATAAGAAGATACCAGGGAGGAAAAGTTAGGGACGATCGCAATGACGTCCGCTAAAATAGTGTTGATAATCGACAAAGTGAGGGCCATAGCTTCACCTCCGCTATACTACCAGCAGTATATGCACAGGCGGTACATTTGGTTATCAGGCCGTGTTCATAAAAGAGGACTTTGGCGAGCAAAGTATAATTATAATCATATTAACGGAGACCGGAGAGGGGGGAGATCAGGAGTGATCAATCTACTGACGCCGGATTTTTGGCTGGCGGCAGGCAACAGGATGCTGCGCGTTATTTTAATCATAGCGGGAGCCGGGCTTACCCTGCGCTTTTTCCGGCTGATTGTCAGCAAAATGCTGATTCCCAATGTGAGCAGTACGGCCTTTTATTTGGAGGAAAAGCGGGCCCGGACATTAAGCCGGTTGCTGCAGAGCATGATTCGTTATGGAATTTACTTTGTTGCGATTGTCATGATTTTGCAGGAATTTCATGTGGATACAACATCAATCGTTGCCGGTGCCGGAATTTTGGGCCTGGCAGTTGGTGTAGGCGCCCAAAATCTCATTCGGGATGTTATTACCGGCTTTTTTATTATTTTGGAAGATCAATATGCAGTCGGCGACTATATTGCCTGCGGGGATATGGCGGGAACGGTAGAGGAGATCGGTTTTCGGGTTACTAAGCTGCGGGATGCCAACGGAATCCTGCATATTATTCCCCATGGCGGAATTTCCCGCGTCAGCAACTATACCCGTGGTCATATGCAGGCGGTGATCAATGTACCGGTAGCCTATGAGGCCGATATCGGCCAGGTGCTGAAACTCCTTAAGCAGGCGTGCGGCGAGATTGGCAAAACCTTGCCGGAAGTGTTGGAAACGCCGGAGGTGCTGGGAGTTGTCGATTTTCATTCCGGTGAAATCGTAGTGCGGATTATTGCGAAAACGGCGCCTTTAAAACAGGTAAAGGTGGAAACGGCACTGCGGCAGAAGATTAAGCTGCTGTTTGATGATAATCACATTCCAGCCCCGGCGGAATCTATTGCCAGAATGGGCGGATAGGAGGAAATATGGAGTTTGTTCGTTATGAAGTTGGCGATATTGTGAAGATGAAAAAAAGTCATCCCTGTGGTTCCGATCGCTGGGAGATCCTGCGCACCGGCATTGATTTTGGCCTGAAGTGTCAGGGCTGCGGCCGCCGGGTCATGGTGCCCCGGCCAAAATTTGAAAAAGCGGTTAAGGCTATTGTCGGCAAAGTAGGACAGGAATAGCTGCGGCCGACACAGCGTCCTTCGTTGGCGGAAGCCCATTGAAATTAACCGGGGGATGCTCTACAATAAGAAAAGACATAAAGCGATTCGGGGGAAATACCATAAAGTAAGGTGGAATCAAACCATGAGTACGAATTTGGAAGTGGGCATAGTCGGATTGCCCAATGTGGGTAAAAGTACGTTGTTTAATGCTATTACCAAGGCCGGTGCCGAAGCGGCCAACTATCCTTTTTGCACCATTGAACCCAATATCGGGGTGGTTGAGGTGCCGGATGAGCGCCTTTGGAAACTAACGGAAATGTACAAGCCGAAAAAAACAACTCCGGCGGCCATGCGATTTGTCGATATTGCCGGTTTGGTCAAGGGGGCTTCTCAGGGAGAGGGTTTGGGCAATAAATTTTTGGCTCATATCCGACAGGTTGATGCGGTGGCTCAGGTTGTGCGCTGCTTTCAGGATGAGGATATTACTCATGTGGAAGGCGGACTGGATCCCTTGCGGGATATAGAGATTATCAATACCGAGCTGTGTCTAGCCGATCTGGAAACACTGGAAAAGCGGCTGGACCGCTGCCGGAAACTGCTAAAGACGAATGATAAAAAAATTCCGGCCGAACTGGCAGTGCTGGAGCGGATACAGGAAGTCCTGCAGCAGGCTCAGCCGGCTCGGCGGGTGGAGATTAGCGAAGTGGAGCAGGAGTTTATCACCGACCTCAACCTTATGACCTTAAAGCCGGTTTTATTTGTGGCCAATATCGGCGAGGACGAAGTCGCCAATCCGGAGACCAATCCTTATGTAAAAAAGGTGCAGGAATATGCCGCTCAAGAAGGAGCGGAGGTCATCGCCGTTTCCGCCAAAGTCGAGTCGGAAATCGCTGAATTGCCGGAAGAGGATGCCCGGGAATTTCTGACCGAACTAGGACTGTCAGAATCTGGGCTGGACAAGTTGATCCGGGCCAGCTACAAGCTTCTCGGCTTGATGAATTTCTTTACCGCCGGCGAGGATGAAGTGCGGGCCTGGACTATTAAACGGGGAACGAAGGCACCTCGGGCTGCCGGAAAAATCCACACCGATATTGAGCGCGGTTTTATCCGGGCCGAGATCGTGTCCTATAATGAGTTGATGGCTGCCGGCAGTCACAATGCCGCCAGAGAAAAAGGACAGGTTCGGCTGGAAGGCAAAGAATATATTATGCAGGACGGAGATGTAACCTATTTCCGGTTTAATGTATAACGACAAATAGATTGTTCAGCAGGAGGCTTGGCGCAGGTCAGGTCTTTTTCTCTACCCAAAATAACTGTCTTCTTGTATAATTATGGATAGGGCAGCAACCGGGGAGGAAGAATAGTATGGCACGAAAAATAAAAAAGATGCCGGGACGTCCTTTGGCTTTAAACGGGGAAGAACGCAAGGAAAAACAGGATGAACGGCTGGCCCGATATTACAAAGAGCACCAGCAAAACCAGGCGGCAGAACAAGAACTCAGTAAACTGAGTCACTTTGTGTATGAACCGGTTGACTATGAATTGCTGCTTGTCAGGAAAGTACGTCCTGAACCGCCGGTTCCGGATTTCAGCTATCTGCTGACAGAGGCGCAGTTGAAGATTTCCAATCAATATTTCCAGCCCATTGCAATGCATCTTGGGGTATTAGTGGCAATTGTTCTTGTTTCTCTTTTAAATCTTAAGGAATATTCTCTCGTTTTGGCGGTAGTTGGGGTGATCTGCGTTTGTTATTCCTTTCAGCGGCTTCTGAAAAATCGCGAGCAAAGTATGACAAAAGCTTTAATGGTAGCCAGAAATGAAATTAATACCAAATTGCAGGAATTTAAGGAAACCAATCAGCGGGAAAAGGACCAATTTGAAAAGGAGGAAGACGACCGAATCAACAAACTTCAGGAATTGCTGAATGGCGAGCGATCTGCTGTTATCAGGAAGATGGAAGAAGTGCTAAGCGGTATGCGGTTCCCTTTTCTTTGTCAATGTACAACGCATTTATATGATTTGGAAAATCCGGTGATTTTTATTGCCCTGCCGCCGGTTTCCATTATTCCCACTACAGTCAGCGATATTATTGCCAGCGGCGAGGTGGAATACGAAGATAAGGCACCAGTCAGCATCAATAAACAATATGCGGAGGTTGTAACGGGAATCGGCGTTCAGATCGCTTTAGCGATTCACGCCAGCCTGCCGACCTTAAACAGTCTGTTCCTTTGCGGTTTTTCTCCGGCAGAACAGGACAATGAATTTTTTTACAGCGTCACGGTGCCCAAAGAGGCGGCGGCCGAAGCCGCACAGTACCACAGTGCCATGCAATATTTGAACAAACTGGGCGTACAGATGAAACTGACAAGCAATCTGGAATTTACTCCGGTTAAACCGGATTTTCCTGAGTGGTGGGATAACGTGCGGCTGACGCAGGTTCATTCCTTCGATTCGGTTTGTATTAATACGGCCCTGAACGGAGCGCTTTTTAGAACAGGAATTTCTTCAGATGTGTAGAATAGTAGAATAATTGAATAGAATTATCAGATAGTAAGAGCAAAGGAGCGATAGAACATGATTAAACGTGCGGGAACTATAACGGAACAAATCCGGCCTCAAATGTTTGGCGGCAAAGGTGAGGTAAAATTTATTCATTTGCTGGAAAACGAAGAATTTCAGGGTAAGGGCAGAGTATTTGCCCACACAATTATTAAACCAGGCTGTTCCATCGGCAGCCACACCCACAAGGGGGATATCGAAGCCTACTATTGTTTAAAAGGCGAAGGCATATATTGGGATAATGGCGGAGAAACCGTGCTGAAACCGGGAGATTTAGCCTTTACAGATAACGGCCAAAGTCATTCCGTCGAGAATAAGGGGACGGAAGATCTGGAACTGATTGCTTTAGTGCTGTTTTGTTAAGAGTTTATCATTCCATAGCGCAGCGGATATCCGTTGCGCTAATTTTAACTTCATAGGTTTTATTGGTTATGAACCTTGAGCGGTTGCTGCCACCGACATTAATCTAGGGAAAAGTATGCTATTGATATGCCAGACGGGTTTCTATCTAGCAATTTCAGCTTGGGACTATGTACCGCAGGCCAAAGACACGCAGGATTTTCTGGACAGAAAGTGAATGGAGCACCCTAAGAGTTTTTTGGGAGGAAAGCCATATATGGCATATTACAATGCGATTCTCTATTATTTTACCGGCACAGGCAATTCTTATCGTGTTGCTTGCTGGTTGGGAGAAGAATTAGCCAATCAAGGCAGTGCTGCCCAATTACTGCCGATTGACAGAAGGGAAAACATTTGCTGGGACGGCGATTTGTTGGGCCTTGTTTTTCCTACCCATGGCTTTACCGCTCCTTGGCAGGTGATCCGTTTTGTCTTAGGACTGCCCCGCAGTAAAAAAGGTCATGCTTTTGTGGCGGTAACTCGGGCCGGAACCAGGCTGTGGGAGAGGAACCTACCGGGTATGGAAGGGTCGGCAGGGTATCTAATTGCCCTGCTTCTGTTTTACAAAGGGTATTCGGTGCGGGGCGTAACCGGTCTGGATATGCCGTCTAATTGGCTGACTTTTCACTCCGGTATCAATCCGGTGAATGCTGCCGCCATTATAGACAGGACAAGACCGAAGACAAGAAATTTTGCTTTGCGTATTACGGCTGGAAAACGTTATTATAACGGTAGATTGCCTTTATTTCTGGGACTTATTTTATGGAAAATTTCTCTTGCCTATTTGGTCTTGGGACGATTTTTTCTAGCTAAACTAGCTTTCGCTTCAGCTCAATGTGACGGCTGCGGGGTATGTGCCGCCGGCTGTCCGGCAAATGCGATCAAGCTGAGGGGCCGAACAAGGCTCCGACCTTATTGGACTTTTGCCTGTGAAAGCTGTATGCGCTGTATGGCTTATTGCCCGAAACAGGCGGTACAAAGCAGCCATTCCCTCTTCTTTATCCTTTATATGTTGACTACTGTACCGGCAGCAGCCTATTTGTTGCAGCTGGCGGCGGATAAAATGGTCTGGTTGCCTAGCTGGATGGAAGAACTGCTGCAATATGGATATATTCTTTTGTCTATCTATCTGGTTTATCAAATATTTAATGCAATGCTCTATGTTCCGCTTCTGAATAAAATGTTTGCTTATACAACATTAACCCGTATCTACCGCCGCTACCACGCCCCGGGAGTTGGATTGGGACAAATAGTAAAACCGCGAATTCTTGCCGGTCGACTGCAGAATAAGAATAAGCTCACAGAAAATGAAAGCAAGCATAGCTTAAAATAGTAATTGGTGATTGTTTTTGCAAAGCAATTTTCTTGCATTGTTTTCGTCAACAGTGCTATAATATATAGGTCGAGGCACTATATTAGTTTTTCAAAGCTATTTTGTGACCTTCCCTGCTCCCTTAAGGGAGCCAT
Source organism: Veillonellales bacterium (assembly GCA_039680175.1). Lineage (NCBI taxonomy): Bacteria > Bacillati > Bacillota > Negativicutes > Veillonellales > Veillonellales bacterium. The sequence goes on from JBDKTO010000089.1 coordinate 50,734, forward strand.
AAGTCCAAAGGAGGAGGTGATTTCGTGAGAAAATACGAAGTCATGTTTATCATCAAGCCGGCCGAAGAAGAGGCTCTTAATACGGTTATTACCAAATTCGAGAACCTGATAAAAGATAACGGCGGCGAAGTTGAAAAAATTGACCGTTGGGGTAAAAAACGCTTGGCCTATGAGATCAAAGATTTTGCCGAGGGTTATTATTGTCTCATCTATTTCAGCGCTGAACCAAAAGCAGTTTTTGAACTTGAGCGTGTAATGAAGATTACAGATGAGATTCTTAAACATATGGTCATTAAAGAAGAAGAATAGGCCAGGGGGAATTTACCATGAATAAGGTTATATTAGTCGGTAATCTTGCTCGTGATCCGGAAGTTCGCTATACGCAGACCGGTAAAGCGGTCGCTTCCTTTACTATCGCCGTTAATCGTTTTGGCGGCGGGCAGGGTCAGAATCAAGCCGATTTTATTCCCATTGTAGCATGGGAAAAACTGGCCGAAGTTTGTGGCAATAATCTTACCAAAGGACGCCGTGTCCTTGTCGAAGGCCGACTGCAGATTCGCAGCTACGATGCCGCGGACGGACAAAAGCGACGCGTAGCCGAAGTCATTGCTCAAAATATTGAGTTTTTGGGCGGCAGACCGGCAAGCGGGGGCGACGGCAATACGAGTACGAGTACTCCGCCAAGCGGCGCGAATTCCTTTGGCAGTGAGGTCTTCCCTGAAGAAGAAATACCATTTTAAAGGGAGGTAACTATTGGTGAGACGCGAAAGAGGAAGAAAGCCAAAGAAAAAAGTTTGCAGCTTCTGCGTTGATAAAGTAGAAGGTATTGATTATAAAGATGTTCCTAAACTGCGCCGTTATACGACTGAACGCGGCAAAATTCTGCCCCGTCGTATTTCCGGCAACTGCGCTAAACATCAACGGCAGTTAACGCTTGCTATTAAACGGGCTCGGATGATCGCCTTGCTGCCGTTTACAGCAGAATAAAAAGATTCGAGGAGCAAGAATGTGCTTGAGTGCATTCTTGCTTTTTTGTTCATTCGGGCAGATAAACCGGCAAGTAATGACATCATTTTTTGGCCAAAGGCTAAGCACCAATTACTAAGAAAGAAAACCGCTTTATTTTTAGGCAAAACAAAAGAGAGAGCCTTTTCCGATCCGCTCTCTCTTTTGCCACCATCCATTGGCTGCAGCACCACCTGCAACCAATCGCCCCTCTATTATCATACAGCAAGGAGAGCGGGAATGCAAGTTTTGTCCGAAAATTGGTTAGGATACAAGCAGGAAACGGTCGGACTGCTTACGAATATTACAAAGATAACTGTAAGGGGGGGTGGCCGGTGTTTTCTCATGAGTCGGACATCTTGCGGAAATTGCGATTGATTGAAGGGCTCAAGGCGGAATTGGTGACAAACGTCGGCCAGCTTTATCAGGCGATGGCTCAAAACAGCGAGGGGGCGATTCGGGAGGGAATCGCCGGAATTATAGTGCTTTGCTATGTCCTGGCCCGCAGACTGGGCATTGATTTTGCATCGCTGGACGAAGAAGTTTTAACCCGGGCCGGTCAATATATAAAACGAGAACACGAAGCGGAGCAGTGGTTTGGTGATTTCAGCGAATATCAGCGCCATCTTCGCCGTAAGGAGTGAATTCATGCAGCAGACTCGCGTAAGACCTATGGTTGAAGGTGGTGTATTATCCGCCGTTGCTCTGATTTTTGCTTTAATCAGCGCTTATTTGCCGATTGTCGGCCCGTTTGTCAACCTGATCTGGCCGGTGCCGATTATTTTACTGGGTGTGCGCCACGGCTATAAATGGAGTATGCTGGCAACGGCAGTAGCAGGCGTGCTGATTGCTATTCTTATGCATCCCCTGCACGCCGTATCAGTGGTGGTAGGATTTGGCCTGATTGGTATTGTCTTAGGTCATGCGTTTCGAGCCGATTACAGCCCGGGGAAAACTTTGTTATGGGGCACGCTGGCTTCGCTGATTTCCAAAGTGGCGGTATTGGCCATAGGCGCCGTGGTGATGGGGATCAATCCTCTTAATATGCAGACCGATGCGATGAGCAGCGCGGTGGATCAGGCGCTGGGAATGTACCGCAGCATGGGTATGAGCGAAGAAAATTTGCAGCAAATGTCGGGCAGCATGCAGGCTATGATTAACTTGGTAAAAATTATTCTGCCGGCCGGATTTGGTATGGCGGCAGTTCTGGATACCTATTTAAACTTTGTAATTGCCAAAGCCGTGCTGAAGAAGCTTGGACATCAGGTTGCACCTTTTCCCCCGTTTAGGCGGTGGAACCTGCCTCCCTTTCTTGCCTATATTTTTATTCTGTCAATTGTGGGCATGTATTGGGGTAAGGTCAAGGAGATTGATATGCTGTATAAAGCAGCGATGAATTTCCAGGTGATCACCAGCATGTTCCTTTTGCTGCAAGGGTTGGCGCTATTTTACTTTCTTGCCGATAAATACAAATTGTCAAGGTTCGTGCGGGGTATTATACTGGTCTTATTACTTACCAACGGCTTTTTAACCCAGGGAGTAATTTTTGCCGGCGGCTTTGATATGGCGGTGGATTATCGCCGTTTGCGCAGACTGCGTTCTGAATAGGAGGGTATATTATGCCTCAGGGGCCGTCTTTTTGGTTTGACACCCGAATTTATCTGGCTGTAGCAGCAGCGCTGCTGCTGGTGATCGTGTTTTATAATAAATATGTCGCGGTATTGGGCGCAATTTTGCTGGTCGTGCTGTATCTCTACGGACGCGAACGGCATATTGAGCAGCAGAAGGCGATGAATGCCTATTTAAACAGCATGGCCCATAATGTAGAGTCGGTGACCACTTATGCGCTGAAAAATTTACCGCTGGCAATGGCCTTGGTGGATGAAGCCGGCCGGCTTCAGTGGGGGAACAGCATTTTATTTGACTGGACGGACAATCAGGTGAAGGCCGGGCAATCGCTGCTGACAGCTTGGCCCGAATTACCCCTTAAAGCGATGTGGGGCCAGTCGGGCCAACAGGTGGTTTCTGTTGCCAGCCGGTATTATCAGATACTCCACAAGCCTTTGGAACCCAGCAGTGAAGATAATTTGCTGATGCTTTATATCAGTGATATTACCGACAGCGAAATTGAACGGGCTGTTTGCGAAGCGGCTATGCCGGTGCTGGCCTATATCCAGATTGATAACTTTGATGATGTCCTCCAGGGGCTGGCGGAAAATCAGCGCAGCGATGTTCTGCTGGAAGTCAATAAGCTGCTGTCCGGGTGGGCGGTGGAGTCAGATGGATTTTTGAAAAAATATACGGAAGATACTTATATTGCCCTTTTCAGCAGCAATGCATTGAAGGGGGTAATGCATGATCGGTTTGAAATATTGGATCGGATCCGGGCGGTTCGGGCCGGAAATAAAATTCCGGTCACTTTGAGTATGGGGGTTGTGGCCGATGAATCCTCCTATGCCGCCATGGGGGAACGGGCTCAGGCCGGACTTGATCTGGCTCTGGGCCGGGGCGGTGATCAGGCTGTGGTTCATGTCGGTGGCAAGGTGGAATTTTATGGCGGCAAGGCCAAGGCAGTGGAAAAAAATACCCGGGTGAAAGCCCGACTGGTATCTCAGGCTATCCGGGAGAGTATGGAAACCGCAGAGATGATTCTGATTATGGGTCATGTCAACGAGGATTTTGATAGTCTGGGAGCCGCTATTGGTGTAGCAAAAATGGCCCGCTACCTGGGGAAAACAGCGTATATTGTTGTCAGTCAGGTTAATTTGACGGTCAATAAGCTGTCGGAGCTATTTGCGGATTATACCGAATATCAGGATATATTTTTGACTCCGCTGCAGGCGGCCGGCCTGATAACAGATCAAACGCTGCTGTTTGTAGTGGATACGCACAGGGAGAAACTAGTGGCTGCGCCTGAGCTTTTAGTTAAGGCGGAACGGGTCATTGTCATTGATCATCACCGACGCAGCGAGGGCTTTATCAATAATCCCCTGCTGGTATATCTGGAACCGTCGGCTTCTTCCACCAGCGAACTGGTAACGGAACTGCTCATGTATTTTGACGATCGGCTGGATATGACTCGGCTGGACGCTACCGCGCTGTATGCCGGCATTGTCGTGGATACTAAGAATTTTGCCGTACAGGCAGGAGTGCGTACTTTTGATGCTGCCGCCTATTTAAGGCGGGCCGGGGCTGACCCGGCACTGGTAAGACATTTGTTCCGGGTTGATTTTGACACAATGAAAGCCCAGGCGGAAGTCCTTAGCCACACCGAACTGCTACCGGGGGGCGTAATAATTGGTCTTTGTTCTCATAACGTCAAAAATATCCAGATCGTAGCCGCGCAGACGGCGGATATGCTGCTGCTTATCGAAGGAACACGACTGAGTTTTGTATTGTTTCCCTTAGAGGATGGAGTCGGAGTCAGCGCCCGTTCTCAGGGCGAGATCAATGTACAGGTGATTATGGAGCAAATGGGCGGCGGCGGTCATCAAACAGTGGCCGGGGCGCAAGTAAAAAATGCTACCTTGGGTCAAGTCAGAGAGAAACTGCTGGAACTGGTTGTTAATTATATAGGGGAGAGTGACCATCATGAAAGTAATCTTACAGCAAGAAGTTAAAAAATTAGGTAAAAAAGGCGATATTATCGAGGTTTCGGAGGGGTACGCCCGCAATTATTTATTGCCACAAAAGCTGGTGATCCCGGCTACCAACTCCAATATGAATACAGTTAAGCAGCAGAAGGCTTCCGAGGCTCGCAAACAGCAGCGCCTATTGGATGAGGCCAAAATGCTGGCAGCCCAAATGGGCAAAGTCGAAGTATCCATTCCGGTGAAGATTGGCGAAGGCGGTAAGCTGTTCGGTTCCGTAACCGGTAAGGATATTGCCGAAGCGCTCCAGACTCAGCATAAACTGGAAGTTGATAAGCGGAAAATTGAACTCAAAGATGCGATTAAAGCACTGGGATCCTATCCGGTAGTGATTAAAGTTCATCCAGAGGTTAGTGCGACGATTCAGGTACACATTACTGCTAAGAGCTAAGTAGAAAGAGGAACAAGGAATGAAAGATTTTTTTAATAAAATACTTCGGGGGACACTGCCAGTATTAAAAATTGATGAAGATGATCAGCTGAAGCGGCAAGTGGCAGCGATGTACAGCCTGTATTCCGGGATTATCGGACCGGAAAAGCTGGTATTGAAAGCCGGCAAAATGGAGGCTCTCACATTAATAAAATCGGAAAGACTGCCGGAACGGGTGCTGGCGTTGCAAAAATTGGTATTTGAGGACCCTACACTGGAGGAGCTGCCGGGGAAAGCCGACATTCCGGCCATATTGACTGCTATTGAGGATGAACTGGCGGATATGATGGCCCGCCGGGTTGTGGAAGAGAACATTGAAAAAAAAATTAATGACAAGATGGATGAGCGTCATCAGGAATATGTGAAAGAACTAAAAATGCAAGTGCTGAAAGAGGAAGACAACAATGTGGAGAACCCACAGACACTAAAGAAGTATGCTATGCTGGAAGTAATGGATCAGAGAAAGCTGACTAAATCGGTGATGGAACTCTTGCGTCCGGCGTCATTAGGTGAGATCGTGGGGCAGGAACGGGCGGTGGAAGCACTGCAAGCCAAGCTGGCCTCACCGTATCCACAGCATTTGCTTTTATATGGGCCGCCGGGGGTGGGGAAAACCACTGCGGCCAGACTGGTACTGGAAGCGGCAAAAAAGTTGAAATTTACTCCCTTTGCCGGGGATGCCCCTTTTGTGGAAGTGGACGGAACGACATTGCGCTGGGATCCCCGGGATATGACCAACCCGCTTCTGGGGTCGGTGCATGACCCTATTTATCAGGGGGCCAAACGTGATTTGGCGGAAACCGGCGTGCCGGAACCGAAACCCGGTCTGGCTACCGATGCTCATGGCGGTATTTTATTTATTGATGAAATCGGTGAAATGGAAAGTATGCTGCAAAATAAGCTGCTGAAAGTACTGGAGGACAAGCGGGTATTTTTTGATTCGGTTTATTACGATCCTAGTGATCCCAATGTGCCGAAGTATATTCAAAAGCTGTTTGAGGACGGAGCACCGGCGGACTTTATCCTCATCGGTGCTACTACCCGGGAATCACAGGATATCAATCCGGCCATCCGATCCCGCTGTGCCGAAATTTACTTTGAACCGCTTACACCCAAATATATTGAGGAGATTGTATACAACGCTGCCGTTAAACTAAAGGTAGAGATGGAACCGGATGTGCCCCAGCTGATCAGTGAATACACCATTGAAGGCCGTAAGGCCATCAATATTCTGGCTGACGCCTATGGCATTGCCTTATACCGGGCCGGAGAAAACACGGATAAAATTACCATTACCCTGCCTGATGTGTACCGGGTATTTCAGGTCAGCCGGCTGACTCCCTATGTCAGTCACAAGGCTTCTGCCACCTGGGAGGTCGGTAAAGTTTTCGGTCTGGGCGTTGCCGGGTATCTGGGCTCGGTATTGGAAATTGAAGCGGTGGCCTTTCCTGCCGCTACCCCGGGCAAAGGCGGAATCCGCTTTAATGACACGGCCGGCAGTATGGCCAAAGATTCGGTGTTTAATGCGGCGGCAGTTGTCCGCAAAGTAACGGGACAGGACTTGGCCAACTATGATTTGCATATCAATGTCATCGGCGGCGGTAGAATTGATGGGCCATCGGCCGGTACCGCCATTGTGGCAGCCATTGTTTCTGCTGTTACCGGCAAGCCGATTTGCCAGGAGATTGCCGTTACCGGTGAAATTTCCATTCAAGGCAAAGTCAAAGCCGTAGGCGGGGTGTTTGAAAAAGCCTACGGGGCCAAGCAGGCGGGTATTGTCACGATGATTATTCCGCAGGAAAATGAACAGGATATCCCTGCCGGGCACTTGGGCCTTGCCATTCGTCCGGTGGCAACAGTGGAAGAAGCCCTGAATATTTTGTTTACCGCTGGGGTAAAAGTGAGCGCGTAGGAGGTTTTTTCCTTGTTAGATAGAGTACCACCGCAAAACGTCGAGGCGGAACAGGCCGTTCTCGGCGCCATGCTGATAGAGCGTGAGGCCATCTCTAAGGTGGCCGAATTTTTACGTCCGGAAGATTTTTATCGGGAAGCCCACCGGTTGATTTATAAAACGGCTCTGGAATTGTTCAATCGCAACGACGCCGTGGACATGGTTACCATCATTGAGCATCTTCGTAAAGTGGATAAACTGGAAGTGGCAGGCGGTATTGCTTATGTCACTTCTCTGGCTAACAGTGTGCCAACGGCGGCTAACGTCCTCTACCATGCCAGGATCGTGGAAGAAAAATCCTTGCTCCGGCAGCTCATTAACGCTGCTACCAATATTGCCGGAATGGGGTATGAAGACAGCGAAGAAGTAGCCGATATTCTTGATCATGCCGAAAAAATGATTCTGGATGTGTCAAACCGTAAATTGGGTCAGGAATTCACCCCCATTAAAAACATTATTTTTGAAGCCTTCGACCGTATCCAGGGATTATATGAATCTAAAGGCGGCATTACCGGGTTGCCGTCCGGCTTTGTCGATTTAGATAAGCTGACTTCCGGCCTGCAGCCTTCCGACCTTATTTTGATTGCTGCCCGGCCCAGTATGGGGAAGACCGCCTTTGTGCTGAACATTGCCGAGCACGTGGCGGTCCATGAAAAGCAGGCGGTAGCCTTTTTTAGTTTGGAAATGTCCAAAGAGCAGTTGGTGCAGCGGATGTTATGCGCCGAGGCGCCAATTGATTCCCAGCGGCTGCGGATTGGCGATTTGGAAGGGAAAGACTGGCAGAAACTGGTTGGCGCAGCGGACCGGCTGTCGGCCGCGCCGATTTTTATCGACGACACCCCCGGTATTACCGTGCTGGAAATGCGGGCGAAAGCCCGGCGGCTGAAGATTGAGCATGATTTAAAGTTGATCATCATTGACTATCTGCAGCTGATGCAGGGAAGCATCAGGGGCGGTCGCACCAGCGAAAACCGGCAGCAGGAAATCTCGGAAATTTCCCGTTCCCTTAAAGGTCTGGCCAGGGAACTTCATGTTCCGGTCATCGCTTTGTCCCAGCTCAGCCGCAGCGTTGAGTCCCGTCAGGTGAAAAAGCCGATGTTAAGTGACCTCAGAGAATCCGGCTCGTTGGAGCAGGACGCTGACATTGTGATTTTTTTGTACCGGGAAGATTACTACGATCCGGATACTGAAAAGAAAAATATCACCGATGTCATTATTGCCAAGCACCGCAATGGCCCGGTGGATACGATTCAACTCTTTTTCCACAAGCAGTTTACCAAATTTGTTGACTTGTCCAAACGGCCGGAGTAAACAAAAAGGGATAAGAAAAAAATGAGACGGGGTTGATTCCATGAAAGTAGCAGTTGTAGATGGGCAAGGCGGCGGTATTGGAAAACTCATTACAGAAAGGCTGCAAAAAGAAATCGGTGAAAAAATAGAAGTTTTTGCTTTTGGAACAAACGCTTTGGCCACTGCGGTTATGCTTAAGGCCGGCGCTAATGAGGGTGCGACTGGCGAGAACGCAATTGTTCAAAACATGGCTAAAATGGATATTATTGTGGGACCGGTTGGCATAGTAGTTGCCCATTCCATGCTGGGGGAATTGACGCCGGCGATGGCGGAAGCCATTGGTAAAAGTGACGCCCGAAAAATGCTGTTGCCAATTAACCGCTGCGGTATCCTGGTTATTGGAACCGGGGGCGAGTCATTACCGCATTTAGTGGATAGCTTAGTCAAAGAAATTAAAGAAATGTGAAGCAAAATTAGATCACATACAATCGCCGAAAAGCTGTGCCCCATTTAGGAAAGGAGCAGAAGGCGTGACGTATATATACACACCTTTTGTCTGGCCGTTTGTAGCAACAGTCATTATGAACCTGTTGATGATTGTGTATGTTTTAAAAAATCCAGACAGAAAAGGTGTCGTTGCTTTTAGCCTTACTATGGTGTTTTGTTCGCTGTGGTGTGTGGAAACCGTGATGGTATATAGTGCCACCAGTTTGGAGATAAAAAATTTCTGGGCTAAAGCGGGGTTTCCTACCCATAGCTTCGGGGCGTTGGCCTGGCTGATTATGATTTTGCAAATGACCGATCAGCCATATTGGGCAAATCGGAAAAGGGTTGTGGTGCTTAGTATTATTCCTACAATCACCATGCTGCTGGCCTGGACGAATGATCTTCACGGCTTGGTGTGGCAGCAGGCGGCGATTAATAGTGACGGAACCTTTACCCGAATCTGGGGCTGGTGGTTTTGGGTGCATTCCGTTTACTCGGACGGGATGAGCTTTTTTTCCGTTTTCCTTGCCGCTTGGTTTTGGCGGAGCAAGGCACCGCTTTACGGCAGGCAATTTGGGTGCCTGACTTTTTCCGTATTGTTTGTTATGGTCGTCAATGCCTTGTATATCCTGGGGATCTGGCGAGGTATCGATCCGACTACCGTGGCTTGGGGAATAGCCAGCTTGTTTGTTACCAGGGCTTTGTTTCGCAACAAACTGTTTGACCTTGTACCCATTGCCCGGAACCGGATTATGGAAAGTGTGGCAGACGGCATTGTGGTGTTGGATGGGGAAAACCGGATTGTTGATATGAATCCTGCCGCCCAGGTAATATTTGACTGTAACGTGGCGGAAAATATCGGTCGTTATGCGGTTGAATTTTTTGAGCAGCAGCCGGTGCTGCAGGAACTGATTATCGCTGAAGGGACGTATGCCGAATTTCAATCCATGCGGTTTCAACAAGAACGTTACTATGAAATTTTCTGCTCACCGCTGAAGAATGAGCGGGGGATTTTTTTGGGAAAACTTTTAAACATTCGTGATATTACAGGCAAAAAATTAGCGGAGCAGGAACTTTTACAAAAGCAGCAGGAAATAGCGAGACAGGAAGAAAGAGAGCGAATGGCGCGGGATCTTCACGATAATCTGGGACAAATACTGGGGTTTGTCAATGTTCAGGCCCGGGCCATTAGGGAGTATTTAAGCCAAGATCAACTGGACATTGCAGTCCGGTGTCTGGATCGTTTAACCGAAGTGGCACAGGAAGCGCACAAAACCGTGCGGAAGACGATTTTATCCATGCAAGGCGATATGATACCCCAAGTGGCGGGAGCAGCTGATTTTTTTCAGGCGGTAGACCGGCAGGTTAATTTATTTGTACAAGGCTTCGGCCTTGCTGCCGAAATTGATTATGCCGGGGCGCAAAACTTTGTACTGCATGATTCCAGGATGTACGGACAAATCCTAAACATTTTAAAGGAAGCAATGAATAATATTGTTAAGCACTCTCAGGCCAGGTCCATGAAAATTGTATTTAGGGAAAAAGACAATACCTTGCGCTTGTCTGTTACGGATAACGGCTGTGGCTTTGATACCAAGTTTGCCGGATTGGCTTATGCGAATCGTTACGGGCTGCTGTTTATGAAAGAGCGGGCAGCAGAGTTGGGAGGCTGCTGCCAGATCCGTTCCACAGTGGGACAAGGGACAACCGTATTACTGCAAATCCCTACGCAGCCGAAAAGAGCCATTCGGCAAGAGTTCTCTGCGTTGTTATGAATAAAAGAAAAGTGCCCTGCTGCGTATTATAACAGCAGGGCACTTTGTGTCAGAGGAAAAGATTAATATTCATTAAACATGGTTTGAATCTCTTCGAGATTATCTGTTTTGGTTAGTGCCAGCATTAACAGAATACGTGCTTTTTGCGGATTCAGGGTATCGGCCATTAAGAAATGTTCCTTATCCCATTTTGGCACGGAATTGATCACTGTGCCATTGCCGGTACGGGAACTGCGGACGATGACGACTCCCTGCTTTTGGGCATCGATCAATCCGGCTTCCGCGGCATCGTGAATACTTCCGTTGCCTGTTCCGGCATAAATAATACCTTTGGCTCCGGCAGCCACTGCAGCGTCGACTAAGGCGCGATTTTCACCGGAATGACTATAAATAATTTCAACATCCGGCAGTTGGGTAAGACCGGTTATATCAAAAACGGACTGACTGGTATGCAGCCGGGTGGTGTTCCGGTAAAAATAGGGTTTCCCATTGTTGATATAGCCGAGACAGCCAAGTTCTGGTGCTTTAAAGGTATCTACATGGGTTGTATTGGTCTTGGTGGCATCTCTGGCACTGTTGATTTCATCATTCATGGCGATCAGCACGCCTTTGCCCCAAGCATCTTTGCTGGCTGCCAGGCGGACTGCGTTTAATAGATTCACCGGTCCGTCGGCACTGATTGCAGTGGCAGGACGCATAGCGCCGACAAGGACAACCGGTTTGTCACTTTTTACTACTAGATTTAGGAAATAAGCGGTTTCTTCCAGTGTATCGGTACCGTGAGTGATCACAATACCGTCAACATCGTCACTGGTCAGTAACTCATTTACTCTCTTGGCAATTTTCAGCCAAATCTCGTCAGTCATATTGTTGCTGCTGATGCTGCAAACTTGTTCGCCGCTGACGTTGGCGTATTGCTTCATTTGCGGAACAGCATTCATCAAAACATCAATACCCAGAGCGCCGGCTTTGTAGCCTGTCATTTGCGTATTGGAGGCGGCGCTGCCGGCAATCGTACCGCCTGTGGCCAAAATCTTGACGTTTGGTAAAGGAGTGGGAGCTTCTTCTGCCAATGCAACTTGAAAGCTGCAGAGAAGCAGGCAAATTACAGCAAGTGTGGCTAAAAAACTTTTTTTCATTCTTCAATCTCCCTTCGGTTATTCTGATGATATCTATTACTAAGTTTATCATAAAATAGTAAGAAAATACAGTGAATTAGAGAATGTGCGTATTGTTCCTCGCACCGAGGAAATATGAATAAATGTTTGCAATATTTACAGGGAAAATTTACGCGTTGTCGAAAATATAAAATGAAAAGGAACAGAGAGAATGGCAGCTGAAAGAATCAAAAATAAGCTTGCACGGTGGAGTGGGATGAGCGGCCGGGACGGATTGCCTGACCGTTTGTTGCCAAAGCGGGCTGAAAGCAGGGATAGACGTGTATATTTCGCTGTACGATATGGGTTTGTTTATTCTTTTTACAGTTATCGTCATTGCCGGCTGCTATTTGATTGCTGTTTTGCGCCGGCTTTTTGGCTTGTTGGGGACCGTCCGGGATTTTTTTGATGCTCATAATGGGGATATTGGCGAGATGCTTTCCGTACTGCCGAAAACACTGGCAACTGTTAATGAACTGGCGTTCAGCGTGAAAAATGCAATTGGGCAAACAAGCAGCGCTCTCGCTCCACTGCAGGATGATTTTATTAATACTGTTGCTGAGTTGCGTCAAGGGTTGGAACCTTTTCTCTTCTATGTCAAAGTCATCGGGAAAGTTTTTCGGCGGCTATTTTCAAAATAACAAAAAACATTCGACATGATATTACAAAGTTAGACAAAAGATTCATAGTATAATGTATACAAATAGTGCTTTTATTATAGTAGAGGAGAGTGATAAAATGATTTGGATTGGCGCTGTAATTGTGATTTTAGCTTTTGTTGCAATTATTAAACGCTGTGAAACAAGGCTGGCTCTATTTGTCGCCGGCTTGGCCATGGCCGCTATTGCCGGGAAGCCTTTAGCGGCGATTGACGCTTTTGCCAAAGCGATGGTGAATGCGGGACTTGTCACAACGATTTGTACGGTTATGGGTTTTTCGTATGTCATGAAACTTACCGGCTGTGACAGTCATCTGGTACAGTGTTTAACCGGTTTACTAAAAAAAGTCAAAATTTTCTTAATTCCAGGAGCGGTTTTGCTGACTTGGGTTTTGAATATCGCTTTACCGAGTACCGCCGGCTGTGCCGCTGCCGTGGGTGCTGTGTTGATTCCCACATTGATTAAAGCGGGGGTTCACCCGGCTATGGCGGCTGCCTGTGTCATGTCAGGTACTTTCGGCAGTACGCTGAGTCCGGGCCTCAGCCATAATCCCTTTGTTGCCAAACTGGCCAATGTGGATGTTATGACAGTTATCGCCGGCCATACTCCGGCGGTGCTGGCGGCACTGGCTGTTGCGGTGCCGGTGCTGACCATTGTCTGTTATGTGCGGAAAGAAGGTCCCAGTGAGGAGCGGGCTGCTGCAGCCGGCGGCGGGGAACAAATTTTTAAAGTAAACCCGATTAAAGCCTTGGTTCCGATTCTTCCACTTGTCTTGCTGGTAGTAGGCAGCAAGCAGGTTGCTTTAATTCCTACAGTTACTGTTCCTCAGGCGATGATTCTGGGAGCTATCGTTGGCTTTGTCGTAAATATGGGGGATGCGCAGGAAATTAGTAAAAATTTCTTTAAAGGCATGGGGGATTCCTACGGCTCTATTATGGGTATCATTATTGCTGCAGCTGTCTTTACTCAGGGAATGGACACTATCGGTCTTACCGGCGCTTTGATTGAAAAGATGAAGGAATCCCAGGATATTGCCAGATATGCGGCAGCTTTTGGCCCCTACTTTTTAGCCATAGTCAGTGGGTCGGGTGATGCGGCAGCCCTGGCTTTCAATGGGGCAGTGACGCCCCATGCCGCGCAATTCGGCTTTACAATCACCGATATGGGATCACTGGCGACGATATCCGGAGCATTGGGACGGACGATGTCGCCGGTAGCAGGCGGTGCTATTGTTTGTGCGACATTAGCCGGTGTAAATCCAATGGAAATCGCAAAACGGACGGCCCCAGGCATGATCCTTGCTATTATTACCGTTTTGTTTGTTTTTTCCGCTAAACAAATTTAGCGCAGCTACTTGACTTGTGGCTATGGATACAGTAAAATTTAACTAATTTCATATTTAACACAATGAACAGGAAGCTGAATGAAAGGTATTCAGAGAATCGGCGGTTGGTGCGAGCCGTAGACCGGACAGTAAAGTTCCGCCTGGGAGTGACTGATGAAGAATCAGAAGGGGATTCGCCCGATAGCGCGATTAAAGTTGGCCGTAAGGCAACATGGGTGGCAACGCGGGAATGGTTCTCGTCCCTATAGGGACGGGAACTTTTTGTTTTGCGACTACCACTATGCTTTTCGGCTCAAACTGGGTGGCAACGCGGGTAAAAAGCTCGCCCCAATATTTGGGGCGGGTTTTTGTTTTGATCAGGCCGAGCCGCAGAATTTTTTCCAGAGTAAACAAAATAGGGGGTAAAATAGGATGAAAATATTAGTTTCAGAGCAAATCGCTGTCAAGGGAATCGAGAAATTGACACAGGAAGGGGCGACGGTTGATGTCAAGCCGGGAATGGGCCGGCAGGAACTGCTGGATATCATCGGCGCCTATGATGCGCTGATTGTTCGCAGCAATACCAAAGTCAATGAAGAACTGTACCAAAAAGCCAGCCTGTTGAAGGTAGTTGGCCGGGCCGGCAACGGAGTCGATAACATTGATATGGAGGGGGCGACAAAACGGGGGATTATCGTTGTCAATACCCCGGAATCCAACGTTGTGTCGGCATGCGAGCTGACAATCGGTCTGCTGATTGCCTCGTGCCGCAACATTCCCCGGCTTTATAACCGACTGCAGGGCAGTAGAGAGTGGAACCGTTCCGGCCTAAAAGGAATGGAGCTTCAAGGTAAAACGGTAGGCATTGTAGGCTTGGGACGGATCGGGTCTTTAGTGGCCACCCGGTTAAAATCTTTTGGAATGCATATTATCGCCTATGATCCGTATATTAGTGACAGCCGGTTTAAAAATCTGGGCGTTGATAAAAAAGAGAAACTGGAAGATTTGATGCGGGAATGTGATATTTTGACGATACATACTCCCAAGACGGAAGAAACTTATGGAATGATTGGGAAGGAACAATTTAAAGCTGCGAAAAAGGGACTTCGGGTCGTAAATTGTGCCCGGGCCGGACTAATCAACGAAGAAGCGCTGGTAGAAGCGTTGAAGAAGAAGATTGTCGCCAGTGTGGGGCTTGACGTTCCCGAAGGAGAACCGGAAGCGACTTCGCCGTTGCTGGATTTTGACAATGTGGTTGTAACGCCTCATGCCGGTGCCGATACGGTAGAGGCGCAGAATAATGTGGGGATTACCATTGCCAAGGAAGTTGTCGCCGCTCTGCGGGGAGAAATGGTCCCGAACGCCGTGAATTTGCCAACGCTGCACCACGGTGAGCTGGAAAATGTGAAAACGCATTTAAACTTAGGGGAAACACTGGGCAAGCTGTATTATCAGCTGGAAAAAGACGCGGTGGAGAAAGTAGAAATTTTGTACCGGGGCGAGGCTGCGGAGCTGGAAACGTCGGTGATTTCTCTGGCTATATTGAAAGGATTATTTGAACCGGTGCTGAAGGAACAGGTGAATTATGTAAATGCCAGCTTTATTGCGGAAAGCCGGGGCGTTGTCGTAACGGAAAGCAAGGAGTCGGTGGTAGATAATTATCTGACGCTGATTACTATCAAGGTCATATCGAAGAATAAAGAATTTACCATTAGCGGTACGATTTTCGGTAAGAGCGAGATCCGAATCGTTGAAATTAATGGTTATGAATTTGACGTAAGTCCGGCACCATATATGCTGATAGCGGAAAATACGGATAAACCGGGCGTTATCGGCCAGCTGGGGACCTTGTTCGGCGTTGGCAAAGTCAATATCGCCACTATGCAGGTGGGGCGTAAGATCAGCGATAAACGGGCCATGATGGTGCTGACCGTTGATTCGGAAATTTCGAAGGAAACGCTGGAATTCCTGAGCGGTGTGGAAGGAATTATCAAAGTTCGCTTTGTAAAATTGTAGAGAGATAAGTAAAAAGAAGGGCAGCAGAGTATAAAATAGTATACACTGCTGCCCTTTAATAAAATAAGGGAGTATTCGCGGCAATCATCCCTCAACGCTGCTTCAGGACGTTGTGGGTTTTTACGATTATGGCAATGACTGCCGCGAGATATACTTAGCCTTGGGAATTAATATAGATTACGGACAATGGTTTTTTTAGTGAGTTGAACAGCTGCTCTCTTTTATATTCCCGAGGTTGCTGCAAAAATTAGCCGTATACCCACCAGGAATAAGGTGATGGCTAGTATGAGCATAATTGAGCGGGACTTTACTTTTAAGGACAAGCGCGCACCAAATTGTGCTCCGAGAACAGCGCCGAAACCAATCAGTAACGCCGGTTTAATTAAAATGTTATTGAGCATAAAGTGGGAGACCACGCCGAAAAGACTGGAAGCGGCGAGGACAAAGTGAGAAGTTGCAGTGGCAATATGGGGCGGAAAAGCAAGGAGATATACCATAGCCGGGACGTGGATAATTCCGCCGCCGATACCCATGATGCTGGAGATAAAGCCGACCAGCAGGCTTATAAAGACACCAAAGGTACGATTATAATGGAAGGTATTTTTGTCAAAAGTGGCTCCTTCTGCTTTTTTTGCCGGCTTAAAGTAGGTAAGAATTGCCATGATCATTAACAAGATGCCGAAGGCGATACGAAAACTGGAGCCGGTAAAATATACGGCAAGATAGCTGCCGATAAAGGCACCGGGAAGGGTTGCCAGGCTGAACCGGATGGCCGCATCGTAGTAGACTCTTTTTTGCCGTATATAAGCAATCGAGCCAGACATTGCGTTAAAGAAAACTACGACTAATGAGGTACCGATGGCATGCTGGGGAGTCCAGTGAAAAATCATAAGAAAGATAGGGACCAGAATGATGCCGCCGCCAATGCCGACTAATGTGCCGAAAGTGCCGACGGAAAAACCCAGTACAAATAGGGCTAAAGCAGATTCCATTAATAAGACCTCCTGATAATAATCTGTCAACGCTCTCTATTTGTAGTATAAAGCAAAAGTATATATATTAAAAATATGGGTTAACTATGATAAAATAGTTACAAACTATAGCATTGCAGGTGGGAAAATGGATCTACGTCAGTTAGAGTATTTTCAGATTGTAGGACGGCTGAATAGCATAACAAAAGCGGCTGAGCAATTTCATATTGCTCAGCCGTCGGTCACGGTGGCGATTCAGAAATTGGAAGAAGAACTTGGTGTCAAGCTGTTAGACCGGAGCCAAAGGCAAATTACCCTCACGATAGAGGGAAAAATTTTTCTTCAGCGGGTTGACGATATCCTGAATCGGCTGCAAGACTCGATTCGGGAGATGAACGACTACCGGCTGCTTTACAAAGGCTCGATAAAAATCGGCATCACACCCATTATTGGCGCTTTCATTTTTCCGAACGTGTTTGCGCGATTCCGCGAACGCTACCCTGATTTCAAGCTGACTTTTGTCGAGGAGGGATCTCTGTCCATCCGCCGGCAGCTGGAACAGGGAAAGCTGGATATAGGAATTTTAATCATTTCCAATATATCCTCCCGGCTGGCGACTTTGCCGATCACGACCGGGCAGATCCACGTTTGTTTGTCCAGTCGCCATCCCTTAGGCAGTTTTTCCCGCATACCTTTTACAGAACTCAGGGAGTATCCCTTCGTTTTATTTAAAGAAGATACCTACATGCGGCAAATTATTTTAGAAGAATGTGCTAAAAACCAGTTTGAACCGAATATTATTTTTTCTTCCCGGCAGATCGAAACTATTTTAGGGCTGGTGGAACAGGGAGTCGGCATCGCTTTTCTCCTTGATGCCATCGTCAAGAAGCATGCCGCTATTTTAAGCCGGCCCCTGGTCAATCCGCTTTTGATTCAGGCCGGTGTTGCCTGGAATAAGGACCGGTATCTGTCCAATGCTGCCAAAGCCTTTATCGATTTTGCTGCCGAACAGTATTCGGCAAGCAGGTCTTCGTTATAAACCAATTGAGGAGCCGATTGGCGATATTTATACGGGAGAAAATTATCGAAGAATTCTTTGTAAAAGAAAAGATAAAAATTACAGCAGAAAACAGAAAAAATAAGGGGAAATAGAGGGTTCCTGCCAGGGGGACAGCGAATTGTAATAGGAGAAAATGGTGGGAGGTGATTGTTGTGAAGGCTCAGGATATTATGGAAAAAGAAGTAGTTTCCGTGAATCAGCAGGCAACGGTTCGGGAGATTGCCCAAGTACTTCTGGATCATAAAATTTCCGGAGTACCTGTGGTGGATGATGCCGGGGACCTTGTCGGAATTGTGACCGAGGGGGATCTTTTACATAAGGAAATGAGTCCCCGCATTCCTCATTTTGTCAATATTCTAGGGGCGATTATTTATTATAATGGCGTGCGGCGCTATGATGAGGATTTTAAAAAACTAATGGCCGGGCAGGCTTGTGAAATGATGACTAAAAAGGTCATTACGGTTGATGAAGACGCAGATATTGATGCCGTAGTGAAGCTTATGATTGAACACGGAATTAAGCGGATACCTGTTGTCAAGGACAATAAAGTTTTGGGAATTGTCAGCCGCCGAGATATTATAAGGGCGCTGCTCCATTGACAAAGGGAGACGGAACATTCGTGTTGACAGCTTAAACCGCGGGAAAATTCTTGCACAAAAAGACAGCAAAAGAAGCGTACGAGTACGCTTCTTTTGCTGTTCGCACAATTAAAATTCATTATTTGTCAAGGAATACTTTGTCGTTGCCGTTTGCCTGGGGCGGAGTAAATATGCTGAAGACCTGCAGGTCTTCATTGCCGGTTACACGAGTGGCATGGTATAAGCCGCGGGGATTAACGTGGATATCGCCGGCTTTAACCGGAACCCATTCGCCGCCGATATACATTTCTCCCTGGCCTTTGTATACGAAAACGATTTCTTCACAGGATTGATGGAAGTGTCTGCCAATCAGCGGACCGTGGTTTTGTACCAGGACGACTTCGGAACGCGGTGATTTATATACGGAATCACCCCGGGTGGCAGCGCCTGCTTTCAGAGGATGCTCGGCATAGAAGTTGTCAAGATTGATGAGCAGACCTTGTTTCGCACTGGCGTCCAGCAGGGTGGGAGCGCCGATAACTCCGTTAAAGTCCTGACTCATAAAGACTTTGTCGTTGCCGTTTGCCTGGGGCTGGGTAAAGAAGCCGATGACTTCCATTGGTTCGTCACCGGTTACCCGGGTGGCGTGGACTACGCCACGGGGATTGATGTGGATATCGCCGGCTTTAACCGGTATCCATTTTCCCCCGATATACATTTCACCCTCGCCTTTATATACAAACACAATTTCATCGGCTGTGGCATGATAATGCAGGCCAATCAGCGGACCTTTATTCGTTACAAGGCTAATTTGGACGCGCGGGGATTTGAAAATTTCATCACCCCGGGCCGGCTGGCCTTCTTGTATGGGATGGTTGGCGAAGAAGTCATCCAGACTGATGAGCAATCCTTTGTCAAAAGCAGTATCCAGCAGTGCCTGATCGCCTACAACCGGTCCGGGAGCGGCCATCGCCGATACGGTAAAGAGAAACATGAACACCAGTCCTAATAAGACAATTCTTTTCATAAGTACCCTCCTTAGTTAAATTGAGTCTGTGCGAACAAAATGGGAAATTATTACATTCTTATAATTTCCACAAAAGTAAAAAGATCCCTTCTGGTCGGCGATTATTTGAATTTATATTTCACAATATGGCATTACTAGAAGCAGTCAATTCCTAGCTTCAGAAGGATTGACAAAAAATAAAAAAGCTATATCCTATAATATAGAAGACTTATTCTCAGGGCGGGGTGAAAATCCCCATCGGCGGTAGCTCAGGTTTCCTGGGGAGCCCGCAAGCGCTCTTTGCTTTGAAGAGGACAGCAGATCTGGTGAAAAGCCAGAGCCGACGGTTATAGTCCGGATGAAAGAGGATAAGACAGATGCAGCTATATTTTCTATGTCTTTGAAAGCACATGCCCTTTTGCAGCTGTCTGTTTCTGCGCCCTGATTCTGGTAAGTCGCTATAAAATCAGGAGGCGTATACCATGAATCAGAATCTATTAATTCAGTTTGGCAATCCTCATGAACGGGTGGAAAAAGCGTTGGACGCACTGCGCAGTGGTCACGGAGTGCTGGTCACCGATGATGAACAACGGGAAAATGAGGGGGATATCTTTTTTTCAGCTGAGTTCCTGACGAATGAGCAGATGGCCCTGCTCATCCGGGAGGGCAGCGGTATTGTCTGTTTGTGTCTGCCGGAAGAAAGAGTTAAGGCATTACAATTGCCGATGATGGTGGAACATAACACCAGCAGTTTTCAAACTCCCTTTACCATTTCTATTGAAGCGGCACAGGGAGTTACGACAGGGGTGTCAGCCGCTGATCGCGTAATGACTGTCAAAGCGGCAACGACAGGAGCGGCTCGGCCCGAAAATCTGCGGCATCCCGGGCATGTTTTTCCCTTACGGGCTAAACCGGATGGCGTGCTGGAACGGCCGGGACACACAGAAGCGAACGTTGATTTAATGCGCCTTGCCGGACTAAAGCCCTATGGTGTGCTTTGCGAGCTTACAAACCATGATGGCACGATGGCCCGGCTGCCGGAAATCGCCGCCTTTGCCCAAAAGCACGATATGCCGGTGGTTACCGTGGAAGATTTGATCCAGTATCGGCGGGAAAAAAACCGGCAGCAATGTGCCGGTTGAGTTAAAACGTAAGATATCAGCCGGCATTACGAATGAGGGGCCGGTTGTAAACGAACAAAAAGAGGCTGTCGCCAGCGATCTATTTATATCGCTAGGACGACAGCCTCTTTGACTGCGGTGAGAAAGCTTTTTAGCGCTGTTATACTTCCGTGCAGAGAGGTTTTTCGACGGAAGTCTTTTCCGGGACAATGGAAATATCCGGCTGTACCATCAGCCAGGCAACAATGCCGATGGCTGAGGAAGCAGAGGTGACCAGCAGAGCCGTCTGCCAGCTATAATGGGTAGCCAGCCAGGCGGTGGTTATAGGAGCTACTACACCACCCACGTTACCGCAGAAGTTCATCCAGCCGGCAACGGAGCCGGAATAAACGCCGCCTAAATCAATGCAGGCCGGCCAGGCGGTGGCAAAGGTAAAGCCTAGAGAGCCCAGAGAAAGGCTTAGCCAGAGTACGTTCATCCAGGGGGTGGAGGCTAAGGATGCCACATACATGAAGCAGGCGCAGCCAGCTAAACCGGTAATGGCGAACCAGGAACGGCATTTGTTTTTGGCAATTCCTTTTGTTACCAATTTGTCACTGGCGATGGCGGCGAGGCCATTGACGGCAAAAAGGGCCATCCAGGGTATCGAGGCGCCAATTCCCATTTGTGCCAAGGAAAAATGCTGGGCTTCCATGAGGTACAAAGGCAGCCAGGCCAGATATACATACATAATATAAGCGGTAATAAAGTACTGAACCCCGATGGCCCAGAACTGGCGTGATTTTAAAAATTGTTTCCAGGGAGCGATTTTAGCGGAACTGCCCAGAGAGTCATTGCCGCCGATAATATAGGCTTTTTCAGCTTCGTTGGCCTGGCGGCTTTCCGATGGATGGTTTTTGGCAAAGGTATACCAGATGACTGCCAGAATCAGCCCGACAAATCCCAGAATATAAAATACCGATCTCCAACCCAAGGTCATAGTGAGCAAGACGGTAAAAGCCGATCCCAGCATCGGGCCGACAAAGGAACCGCCGCTCATAAAGGAAGAAGCCTTGGCTTTTTCGGTGTTATGAAACCAGCGGGAAATAAATACGCTGAGTGCCGGGAACAGGGGGCCTTCACCGACTCCTACCAGAGTTCGCACAAAGGCAAAGGCCAGGAAGCTTTGGCACATTCCGGTAAACACAGTAAAAACAGACATGCACAGCGCGGTAATGGCAACAACTAACCGGTGCTTAAAGCATTCGGCCAGCATGCCGCCGGGAATCTGCATCAGCGCATAGCCGGTAAAAAATAGTGTCTGCAATAGCCCGATATCCACCTTGGTAAAAGAAAATTCCTGCATAAGAGAAGGAGTTGCCGCCGATAAAATAACCCGGTCCATATAGGCGGCAAAACTAATAATAAACATCACTAACGCCAATACCCAGCGAAAACGGGAAGCTTTCATGGTAAAACCTCTTTTCAATTTTCAAAGTAAAAATAAAGCCCCTATTGACACAAGTGTCAATAGGGGCGATGATATCGCGGTACCACCCTACCTTGGGGCTCAAACCTCAGCCGGACAAGATAACGCGGCTGACTCCCGTAACGAGGGATTTCGCTTTTGCTTACTCAGAATCTTTTCAGCAAAAGAATTCCTGGGGGAGTTTCGCAAATACACCTGCACCGGTTTTCACCAGCCACCGGCTCTCTGAAGGGAAGGTAGAGTTTGCTTTATCCCAGTCATCATTTTTCAGCTATATTCTGTTTGTATCACTACAGGCCTGCAGGGCGAGTGTAACTTTGTTATATTGTTACACGGATTATTTGTTTTGTCAAGGGGAGAAATAAGGTTTGTAACGGCTGTGTAAAATAGAATTAACGTTTATTTTACACAAAAGTACATAAAAATTAAAGGAATTACTAAAAAATTCGCGAAATCCTAAAAGAAAAAATTCAGCGGAGCATAATGCTCCGCTGAACGGAATCTATAGCTTTCATGTTTCGCTGTGATGGGTCTGGGCTGTTTTGCAGAGCTGCAAGATTGCAAGCTATCAATTTAAATTTATGTATTGATAGAAGGGACGGATTGGATATGGCGATTTTAAATGTTACTTTGGATACCGTTGATGTAGGGAAGTACCGTAAGCGATTAAAATTGGCGGGGTTCCTTTCGGCCAATTATTTTTCCACCAACGGGTTTGATTTGCGGGAAATGAGGCGGCTGGCTCTTGCCGGTAAAATGGACGCCCGAAGATGTGTGATTGGCAAATCCATCCGCTGGTATTACTGTGAAGATCAGGCGGAGCTCGCTCATATACGCGGTCAGCTATAGACAAATGCAGAGATTATTCCGGGCAGGCAGGTAAGATGCTTGCCTGTTTTTTTACGTTGATTTCATGCCACACTTTACCAAAAGTTAATCTGCCGATAACATAAAGCTAAAATGTCTCCGCTATAATGGAAATAGGTAATTGATAAAAAATTATGGAGGCGATAGCGTGGTGCGAAAAAACAAAGTGCTCGGCTTAACTGTGGCGGTGCTGGTTTTGGTGGCAGTTGTTCTGACAGCGGCTGCTCCTCAGCAGCAGGTTGCAACCGCCGGTGTGGAAAACGGTCATTACGGCAGAAAAGCAAAGTATGTATTTTATTTTATCGGGGACGGCATGGCCATGCCGCAGATCACTTCTACTGAGATATATAAAGGAACTGTGGACAGCAGCGATAGGATGAACCGGGAAAAACTGAACTTTACCCGTTTTCCTTATCAGGGAATGCAAACTACTTATGCAGCCAACACTTTTATTACCGAGTCGGCTGCTGCCGGAACGGCATTAGCTACCGGGCATAAAACCAATAATGATGTGTTGGGCATGGATGCCGGTAAAACAGTCCCGTTTAAGACGATGGCTGAAATGGCAAAGGAACAGGGGATGAAGATCGGTATTGTCACCAGCGTTTCCCTGGATCACGCGACCCCGGCCGCTTTTTACGCGCATGAGCCTACCCGCAAAAATTATTACGAAATTGAGCTGGCTATGGCCGACAGCGGCTTTGATTATTTTGCCGGCGGCGGACTGTTAGCGCCTAACGGCAAGAAAAACGACAAGCAGAATGCACTGGAGATTGCCCAGGGAAAAGGCTACAAAGTTGCCAATACCAAAGAAGATATTCTGGGATTAAAGGCAGCTGACGGTAAGGTGATTGCCATTAATCCCGTGCTTGCTGCGGAATCGGCGCTGCAATATGAAGTTGACCGGACCGATCAGTTGTCGCTGGCTGATTTTACACAAAAGGGAATTGAACTGTTAGACAATCCCAATGGCTTTTTCATGATGGTGGAAGGCGGGAAAGTTGACTGGGCCTGTCACGCCAATGATGCCGCTACCACGGTTCATGATATGGTCGCCTTTGAAAATGCGATTGGCGAAGCGCTTACGTTTTATGCCAAACATCCTAACGAGACGCTGATTGTCGTTACCGGCGACCATGAAACCGGCGGGATGACCATTGGCTTTGCCGGAACTCAGTATGACACCTTCTTTAGTAAAATCGACAATCAAATTTTGTCGTTTGAAGAATTTGACAAAGCAATTAAAGATTATCGGGACAATGTAGGCTCTGCCGGAGCCAGCCTGAATGACTGGCTGCCGGTTTTGACGGAAAAATTCGGTTTGTATGACCTGAGCGATTACGAAAAGACCCGCCTCCAGGATGCTCTTGCCGCCAGTATGATTGATCCGAAGAAACGGGCCAGAGACGAGCAGTCGTACCTTCTCTACGGCGGTTATGAACCATTCTCGGTAACAGTTACCCATATTTTGAATCAAAAAGCGGGTATCGGCTGGACTACTTATGCTCATACCGGAGTTGCAGTGCCGGTATTTGCCCAGGGAGCAGGCGGCGACATGTTCCAGGGGTATTACGACAATACCGATACGGCAAAAAAAATCATGAGTATTATGGGGCTGCAATACCAGTAAGTTAAGCCGTATCGAATCCATAAAGCGAAGAGATGGAGCGGGAGCCGGTCCCGTTCTATCTCTATTTTTACTATATTGGGAAAGGGTGGGGACATATGCTTGCGCAGCAAAAACGAAACAAAGTTTTCGTATGGTTTATCACCTTACTGTGTTTTATTCTTTACTTCATTCCCACCGGGTTCCCTGATCCGGAGGACGGCTATGTGCGCAGCAAGGCCAAAGTTCTTACTGTGGACAATGAACAGGTTCATCAGCGCGGCGTCGTCAAGACAGGGGTTCAGGGGGTGACATTGGAAGTCGAAGACGGAAAGTTTAGCGGAGAGACAATTGAGACCACGAATACTCTGCTGGGGAAGCTGGAAATGGATAAAATATTTCAGCCGGGGGATAAGGCGCTGGTCGTCATCAAGGATGAAAACGGCCAGGCCGGTGCGGCCAATCTGCTGGACCACTACCGCCTGGATGCAGAAGGCTGGCTGTTTGCCTTGTTCGCCCTGGTGCTGTTTTGGTATGCCCGGTGGACCGGAGCGAAAGCGCTGTTGTCCTTTGTTTTTACCGTTCTGCTATTGTGGAAAGGGCTGTGGCCTTTGATCCTGAAAGGCTGGGATCCGATCTTCCTTTCTTTCCTGATGGTAGGCGGCATTGTCGGCTGCGTTATATTTTTGGTTGCCGGTTTCAGCCGCAAGGGAGCGGCCGCCTTTTTAGGAACGATCAGCGGGGCGGCATCAGCCTGTATACTGGCTGTCGTATTTGGCAAATTGCTGAAAGTTCACGGGGCAGTGGTGCCTTACGCTGAAACATTGCTTCACGTAGGTTTTAGTCAGCTTGATTTGACCAGGATATTTTTTGCCGGTATCTTTCTGGCTTCTTCCGGCGCCATGATGGATGTGGCGATGGATATTGCCGTAGCCGTAGCTGAATTGGTGAAAAAAAAGCCGGGTATGAGCCGGCGGGAAGTGATTGCTTCCGGCATGAATGTGGGGCGGGCTGTGGTCGGAACCATGACGACAACGCTGCTGTTGGCTTATTCCGGCTCCTTTACGGCGCTGATGATGGTATTTATCGCCCAGGGAACACCGGCAGTCAATGTTCTCAATCTTACTTATATTGCGGCGGAAATCCTCCATACCTTGGTAGGCAGCTTCGGCGTGGTGCTGGTTGCTCCTTTTACCGCGCTGCTGTCAGGCTGGCTGCTGACAGGGACAGAGGAGCAATGAGAGTTCATTCGTTGTTAGCGCTGGGCCGCGGGCTTATTTGGGCGGGTGCTCCTGTCTGTCATCGCGAGTCGGCAGCCGTCGCAATGGATCGGTGCATCCGTACAGGAAACTTGCTTCGCTGCCGCTGGCAATGACAAAATTAGGGTTTGCGCCAAGTTTACCGGCGTTTTTTTCGGTTTATTATGTCATAAACTCCGAACATTATGGAGACAAACAACAAAAACATTCGAAATTTTTATTGACACTGTGGCGAAAAGGATGCTATGATAAACAAGGGAAAATACGAATAAATTCCTCGCTAAACTCAAATAAGGGCAACGATTGCCGATTTGAGTTATTTTTGTGACATCGGGCAGAATAATGGCTGGGCATACGGCTGAGCACTGTCCCGGTACAGCATTTCAATATTTTAGAAGCAAAGGAGCGATAATCATGATTGAACGCTATACATACCCGGAAATGGGGCGTATTTGGACTGATGAAAATGAATTTCAAACCATGCTGGATATTGAGATTTATGCCTGCGAGGCGATGGCAAAGCTGGGAGAAATTCCGGCTGAGGCTGTAAAGGTTATCCGGGAAAAGGCGAAGTTCAAAGTTGAACGGATTCGGGAAATCGAACAAGTAACCCATCACGATATTTTGGCCTTTTTGCAGGCTGTAGCTGAGAATGTCGGTGATGAGTCGAAATATATTCATAAAGGATTGACCTCCAGTGATGTCAAAGACACGGCTTTGGGGGCGATGATGAAACAGGCTTGCACCATTATTATTGATGATTTGGAAAAATTTAAAAGCATACTGAAACGTCGGGCGGCGGAGCATAAATATACGGTTATGATTGGTCGAACTCATGGCATTCATGCCGAACCCATGACACTGGGACTAAAATTTGCCCTCTGGCTGGATGAAACGGAACGGAATATTGAACGGATGAAGCGGGCCAGGGAAACTGTTTCTATCGGCAAATTATCCGGTGCAGTAGGTACGTATGCCAATATTGATCCGAGGATTGAGAGCTATGTTTGTGAAAAAATGGGCATTAAGGCTGCCAAACTGGCGACGCAGGTCATTCAGCGGGATCGTCATGCCGAGTTAATGACTACGCTGGCAGTGGTTGCCAGTTCACTGGAGAAGTTTGCCACAGAAGTCCGCAATCTGCAGCGCACCGATATCCGGGAAGTGGAAGAATACTTTGCTCCCGGACAGAAAGGTTCGTCGGCAATGCCTCACAAACGGAATCCGATTACCTGCGAACGGATCGCCGGCTTGGCCCGGCTGGTTCGCGGCAATGCCATGGCATCTTTGGAAAATGTGGCTTTGTGGCATGAAAGGGATATTACCCATTCTTCCGTGGAACGGGTTATTTTACCGGACAGTACGATTTTGGTGGATTATGCGCTGCGCAAGTTTACTAATATTATTGATAAGCTGCTGGTGTATCCGGAAGCGATGAAAGCGAATATGGCGAAAACCGGCGGCCTGATTTTCAGTCAGCGGCTGTTGCTGGCGCTGGTAGACAAGGGAGTCATTCGGGAAACGGCGTATCGCTGGGTACAACGTAATGCCATGGCGAAATGGCTGGAAGGTGCCGATTTTAAGACCAACGTTATTAAGGACGAAGATATTAAACAATATTTATCTCCGGCGGAGATTGAAGCGTGTTTTGAATACTCCTATTATCTTCGGCATATTGATACCATTATGGCAAGATTTGGTCTGTAAGCATAGACTGAAGAGCGGCGGGCCGGGGAAAGAAACTGGCCGAAGCGCATAAAGAAAGGGTGAGGAGTATGTCAGCAGTAGTAGTGATTGGGACCCAATGGGGCGATGAGGGAAAAGGGAAGGTTGTTGATTATTTAGCGGAAAAAGCGGATGTGGTCGTGCGTTACGGCGGTGGCAATAACGCCGGTCATACCGTTGTCTTGAATGGGAGTGCTTTTAAACTTCAACTGCTGCCTTCGGGTATTTTATATAAAGGCAAGATTTGCATTATCGGCAATGGCGTGGTCATTGATCCGGCCGGCTTGCTGAAAGAATTAAAGGGAATGCGGGATAAGGGAATTGATACCAGCGGTCTGAGAATTTCCAATCGGGCCCATGTAATTATGCCCTACCATAAACTGCTGGACGAAGTGGAAGAAGGCAGCCGCGGCGATCAGAAAATTGGCACAACCAAACGGGGAATTGGGCCTTGTTATATGGATAAAAATGCCCGGATCGGCATCCGCGTTGTCGATTTGATGGACGAAGCAGAATTCAGTGCGAAACTGAAACGGAATCTGGCAGCAAAAAATCAGCTATTAAAAGCCGTTTACGGCGTAGAAAAACCGTTTGATTATGAAGCAATGAAAACCGAATATCTTGATTATGCAAATCAGCTACGTCCCTTTGTAACGGATACATCGGCTGCTTTAAATCATATTCTGGCCGAGGGGAAAAAGGTGCTGTTTGAGGGAGCTCAGGCGACTCAGTTGGATTTAGATCATGGCACGTATCCCTATGTTACGTCCTCCCATCCCATTGCCGGCGGTGCCTGTGTCGGTGCCGGAGTCGGGCCGACGAAAATTGACAAAGTCGTGGGTGTTGTGAAAGCTTACAGCACCCGGGTAGGCGAGGGCCCATTCCCCAGTGAGCTGTTTGATGAGGTAGGGGCTACAATCCGGGATGAAGGCCATGAATATGGGACAGTAACCGGACGGCCCCGCCGCTGCGGCTGGCTGGACGCCTGTGTAGTCCGCTATGCCGGCTATATTAATGGGCTTGATTATTTGGCTATTACCCGCCTGGATATTCTGGATAAATTACCGACCGTAAAGATTTGCGTCGGTTATCAATATAAAGGCAACATTCTGAGCGAATTTCCGGCCAGTCTGAAGGTGCTGGGAGAAGTTAAACCGGTGTATGAAGAACTGCCCGGCTGGCAGTCGGATATCAGCGGCGCCCGGACTTATGCGGAGCTGCCGGAGAATGCCCGTCGTTATGTAGAACGTCTGAGCAAAGCGGCCGGTATTCCCCTTGGCATTATTTCTGTCGGACCGGATCGGGAACAAACGATTATTTTGCACGAGATGTTCTAGTTTCGAGGTGAATTACTTCACAAGGACATGAGAAACGGCAAAAAAAGTAGTTGACAATAATTTTGCATTGCGTTATAATCATATCTTGTGAAGCGCATGATCCACTAGCTCAGTTGGTAGAGCACCTGACTTTTAATCAGGGTGTCGTTGGTTCGAATCCAACGTGGATCACCATTTCGGCCCGTTGGTCAAGCGGTTAAGACACCGCCCTTTCACGGCGATATCGTGGGTTCGATTCCCGCACGGGTCACCATTTCGGGCGATTAGCTCAGCTGGGAGAGCGCCTGCCTTACAAGCAGGATGTCGGCAGTTCGATCCTGTCATCGCCCACCATTTTATTATAATAATACGGCCCGGTAGTTTAGTTGGTTAGAATGCCGCCCTGTCACGGCGGAGGTCATGGGTTCGAGTCCCATTCGGGTCGCCATTTTTTTGTCAGCGCGCAAGAATCTATTTGCCGCGGTAGCTCAGTCGGTAGAGCAGAGGACTGAAAATCCTCGTGTCGGCAGTTCGATTCTGCCCTGCGGCACCATGCTTGCAACAATAAACCTCCACATCGCAAGATGTGGAGGTTTTTACAATTAGAGATTTTAGAAATCAAGCTCACCCGGGGAAGATTGGCTTTTGTTTGGTAAAGAACAAGTCAGTAAAGACGATACTACTGACCCGGAATTGAAACAAATGTATGATGTGTTTAAAAACTTGATGCAAAATCCTGACCCCAATTTGCGCGGCTGGGCGATTGTGCAGTTTCGCAAATCTTTTGGCGAGTATTGGGTAGCGGAAGAGAAGGAACAATAAAAAATAGAGGGAAAAGGGAACTCCTGCCAATTTTTGTTTAAATTTGGTAGGAGTTTTTGTGTAATGATGGGGAATTATAAGAAGAAAAAGGGTGGTACGATGGCAATAGGAAAGGCAATAGCAGAAATAGGATGGAATTTAGACAACAGTTATGCCCGTCTGCCGAAATCATTATTTAGTAGTCTCAGCCCAACTCCTGTGCGATCGCCAAAATTAGTAGTTTTTAATTCCCCCTTGGCAAAATTCCTCGGATTGAAGGCTGAAGAGCTGTTAAGTCAAGACGGTGCCGAGGTGCTTGCTGGCAATCGTCTTCCTCAAGGTTCGTTGCCGCTTGCTCAGGCGTATGCGGGACATCAGTTTGGCCATTTTACTATGTTAGGCGACGGCCGAGCGCTGTTACTTGGCGAGCAGATTACTCCCCAGGGTGAACGGTTTGATATTCAGCTTAAGGGTTCGGGTAAAACGCCATATTCCCGCAGGGGTGACGGTCGTGCCGCCCTTGGACCGATGCTGCGCGAATATATCATCAGCGAAGCAATGCATGCGCTTGGGATTGCTACCACTCGCAGTCTGGCGGTGGTAACGACCGGTGAACCGGTTGTTCGCGAAACGGAGCAGCCGGGCGCAATTCTGACTCGTGTGGCTGCCAGCCATCTGCGGGTGGCCACTTTTCAATACGTTGCAGCAGGGGGCACTGTTGAGGAGCTTAGAGAATTGGCTGTCTATACGATAAAACGTCATTTCCCGGAAATTGAAAGTGACGAGAATCCATATTTTTCGCTGCTTAAGGCGGTCATAAGGCGTCAGGCAGTGCTGATTGCTAAATGGCAGCTGGCAGGATTTATCCATGGAGTTATGAACACCGACAATATGGCTCTTAGTGGAGAAACTATTGATTATGGTCCCTGTGCTTTTATGGACGTGTATGATCCGGCGACGGTATTCAGTTCAATTGACCTTCAAGGCCGGTATGCCTATGGCAATCAACCGTTAATTGCCGGGTGGAATCTTGCGCGATTTGCGGAAACCCTATTGCCGCTTCTTCACGCCGATTATGAACCAGCTGTTGAAATGGCTCAGGCTGCGTTTGAAGATTTTAGTGCGCTATATCATCAGAATTGGCTGGCAGGAATGAGAGCAAAGTTAGGAATATGGAATGAGGAGGTACAAGACGAATCCCTTATTGCCGATCTCCTAAGTATGATGCAGAAATATCGCAGCGATTATACCAATACTTTCCGTTCATTAACGCTTGACATTTCCGATAATGCGGTTTTGTTTAGCGCTGCGGAATATACGCAGTGGCATCAGCGGTGGCAGGTAAGATTACGCCGACAACAGGAAACGAAAGAGGACACGCTCCAATTGATGAGGCAAAGCAATCCCGCCGTAATCCCTCGCAACTACCGGGTGGAGTCAGCCCTTGAAGCCGCAGTGCAGCAGGGAGATTACAGCCTAATGGAGCGGCTGCTTGCCGTCCTTTCCAATCCTTACGCCTACTCCCGGGAACAAATAGAATACGCCGCACTGCCTGAGCCGTCAGCCTGCCCATACAAAACATTTTGCGGTACTTGACAGATATTGCGCATGCTATTTTTGCGGTCAGGCAGCAGTGCCGCTGGTATAATTCGGGCAACAAGTTAAAGGACTTTGGAAAATATTCCAAAGTCCTTTAACTTGTTGTAAATGGCGGTTTCGGCAAGTCCGCTTTTCCCTGAGCCTTCCATAAGCCGCTTAGGGGGATCGTTCCCCCCTAAGCCGAAGTGCGTGCCTCATACAATATCAGGCCAGAGAGTTTGTCAAAACAATGGAGGTCACTGTCCATTAATGCTGAATAATTACACAAAATTTTGTGATGAAATTTAGTTAAAGCAACAATGAATTTTAATGGTGCGAGTGGTATGCTTTAGGCTGAGGAAAGTTAGGGAGGAACTAACAAGAATCAGCAGTAGCTGCAATAAAATAAGGGGGAGATTCTGTGAGCAAGAAAAAAGCGTGGATAGGACTGTTCCTAGTATTAGCAATGGTTCTAAGTTTGGCTGGTTGTGGTGGAAAGGATAAAGCCACCAGTTCGGCCGCGGCTGAGAAGAAGCAGGCTGACGTTGTAGTTATCGGTGCTGGAATGGCTGGTATGTCAGCAGCGATTGAGGCCGCTCAGCAGGGGTCAAAAGTAATTTTATTGGAAAAAGAGGGCGTTCTAGGTGGCAGTACAAATCATGCTGAAGGCATGTTCGGATCTGAAAGTCCCCTTCAAAAAGAGCGAGGCATCACGGTCAACGAAGAAGCATTATTAAAGGAAGAATTTCAATTTTCTAACTTCAAAGTGGATGCCAATCTGTGGAAAAACGTTATGCGCCATTCAGGCGAAGATATTCAATGGCTCATGGATATGGGAGTAAAGTTTGAGGATGTACTGAGTACGGGTGCCGGCAACAAAACATGGCACATTTACGAGGGATTCGGTAAGAGTGTAATTAATAAACATATGAAACCGACAGCTGAAAAACTTGGCGTGGAAATTCTGGTTAATACACCCGCTAAAGAGCTTATAATGAATAATGGACAGGTAGCTGGTGTTAAAGCAACTACGAAAGATAAAAAAGAATTGGTGATTAATGCCAAAGCGGTTATTATAGCAACAGGCGGGTTCGGCAATAATGAAGAAATGGTTAAAGAACTCACACACTATGATAAGACACAATATGCTGACAGAGGTGCGCCGGGGCATGACGGTGACGGTATAAAAATGGCCAAAGCAGCAGGTGCGCTTACCGGTGAACGTGCTATAGTCATGAATTTAGGTAATTCAATAGAGGGGACTGCCCTTGATTCGCAACTGAGTGTTGCCGCTGGTCAGGAACCGTCTCTCTGGGTAAATCAAGATGCAAAACGCTTCGTCAATGAAGATGTAATCTGGTATTATACCCGTGGCAGCAATGCGATAATGACACAGCAAAAAGCGTTTACTGTTTTAGACAGCGACGAAATTTCGAGACTGGAAGCGCAAGGCTCAACTGTTGGCTGGGGCATGTATAATTCACCCGGCACAAAATTAACGAAACTTAAAGCCGAACTAAAGGATGCACTTGACAATGGTAATCCTAATGTATTTACCGCCAATACTTTGGAAGAGCTTGCAACCAAAATGGGAATTGATCCGGCAACTTTTGTTAAAACAGTTAACGATTACAATTCTTTCTGCGCAAATGGCAAAGACAGCGAGTACTACAAGGATGCCAAGTATCTTCATCCGGTAAAAACCGGTCCGTTTTATGGTTTCCACGTAAAAGCTTGTAATCTTACTTCGTGCGGTGGTATAAGAGTAAATATTAATAATGAAGCATTAAATGCAGATTATCAACCGATAAAAGGACTTTATGTTGCAGGCATGGATTGTGACGGCTTTACCGGTGACACGTACGGCTTAACTCTTCCTGGTTCAGCTCAAGGAATTGCCTGCTTTACAGGAAGAAACAGCGGGAAAAACGCCGCTCTGTATGTTAGGCAGCAATAGGTTTATTCCTTAAAACTTAGCAAGGGTTAAAAGGGCAATCTCTATCTGACAATATTTTGAGATTGCCCCTTTAATCTAATAAGGGGACGGTGTGGCCTGCTACATGCTTTCAATGGGATAGATTTTCTGAACAAAGGGGTCAGAGAGAAAGGATAAATAATTGATGTCTACGACGAGAAGGATAACTATAATCGGAATGTTAGTCGCGCAGGCTTTAGTCCTTCAGTTTATTGAGCGGTTGATTCCAAATCCCATCCCAGTTCCAGGCATAAAACTTGGTTTGGCCAATATTGTTACCTTGTTTTCGCTGGTAGTCTTTGATTTTAAAGCGACCTTAAGTATAATATTATTGCGCGTCGTTCTGGGTTCGTTGCTTCTGGGGACGTTTTTAGGCGCGGGCCTTTTTATGAGTCTCGCAGGAGCAGTTGCAGCAGGCTGTATAATGGCGCTCCTATTACGCTTTCTCCCCGATATAAGTTTAATAGGCGTAAGTATTGCTGGTTCCGTAGCGCACTGTACGGGGCAACTTATTATAGCAGCGCTGCTTATTAATCATTCTGGCATTTTTTATTATCTACCGATAATGCTGCTTCTTTCAGTACCTACGGGTTTTGTTACCGGGCTTTTTTCAACAAAGGTTATTAAGTATTTTAAATCAAATAATATTATGGGTTCATCTTTGCTTAGGTTTGATATGAAACAAAAAAGCGTAAACCGTTCTTCGCATAATTCGCTTTACTGAAAGTGTGTGATTAAATGAAAAAATATAGCACAGTAGTAATTGCCGGAATAGTAATAGCAGTGGCCATTTTAGGTTTTGCCGGTCTCAAATTTTTTCAAGCTCATAATAACAGTGATCATATGAGAGCGGTAATTAAACAGGATGATAAAATTGTTGAACGCATCGATCTTGATTCTGTTGTAGAACCAAGAAGAATAGACATTTCCAGCGGAACCCATCACAATATTATTCGTGTAGAGAAAGGCAGAATAAGATTTGAAACGGCAGATTGTCCTGATCAAATATGCGTGAATACCGGATGGTTGACAAACAAGGGAAATCTGGCAGTATGTATGCCTAATAAAGTTTTAATATATATAGAAAATGATTGATCTGAAGGGATCGCCCCGGTTACGTTTTCGGTTCATTTTGCTGAAATCCGGTTATTTTGCAGGATAAACCGTATTTAAGTAGAATTAAATAATAAGAATTTTAAAAATGCTTCTATGGAATTTATAGAAGCATTTTTATATACGGAAGGAATGCTATGAATAAAGTACCGCAGTGTCTGTGTGTGTTGGGGAAAGTAAGAAAATATGGCGTAAAGGCGCTTATTTCTTATATTCAGCAAAACTTTAGAAAAAAATTCATACTTATGGACGGACAGGGTACAGAAATCTTTGCATCAAGTGAATTTATTAAAAATAAGGATACTATTTTACAGATAAAAAAGGGACAATGGTATGATGAAGAACAAAAAAAATTTGTCTATCGAGCGGAGAAAAGAGGGGTAAGTTTATTTTTGGTATTACATCCGGTAGTAAAAGGCGATCTGCCTAACGTAAATTCGTTGTTGGAAGATATACGATTATCAATGGCTTTTTATTTAAATACAATGCTGGAAGCGCAGGTGCGCTGTTCAGAAATTGAAAATGATTTAATGGAGAGTCTGTTTGGAAAAAAACGTGGGAAAGGAGATGACTTTTTACTGTCGGGTCATTTTAATTTATATATCGATAAACCATATGTTATCCAGTTGATTCATGTGGAAAATACAGATGATCCGGTTATAATAAATAAAGTAATTGAGCTTGTGGTCGAATATACAGGAAAAATAAGAGTGCCTTCTATGCGTCCTATATATTGGCGAAATAATCTCGTGCACATTATACCGGCTTATTATAAGAATGAGACCTTTGAATTGAGGCAGGAATGGCCTGATGCTAGAATTTCAGAGGTTTTTCGCAAATTAGCCAAACAAAAATTAAATGTAATCGTTTCTCTTGCTATGGGACAGATCCATTTTCTGGATGATCTTTATAAAAGCTATCATGAAGCACTTATAACACTAACATTTTGCCGAGTAAGGGGAGAGGCTGGCTGTGTGCAGCGCTTTTATGATTTAGGCTTTTTTCGGTATATTTTTTTGCAAGATATAAAGGTAAATAAAAATTATGTAATGGATAAGTTGGGTGCAATTATTAATTATGATAATGAAAATAATACAAATTTGTTGCAGACGCTGAATATTTTGATAGATAACGCATTTAGCTGGAAAGAGACAGCCGCAAGATGTAATGTTCATGTAAATACCATTCACTATCGAGTCGAGCGCATTGAGAAAGTGCTGCAGCTAAAGCTGCAGGATACCCAAAATATTTTTGAGTTGTATGTTGCGTTAAAGTTATGGGATCTATTAAATGCATTAGAATTGATTGATGATTATTATGTTGGCACAATAGGGGATGTAAATTGCCATGGTAGATAATTTGGGGTGTTTGTTTAATGAAGAATGACAATACAGCTGAAATGAATTTTTTGGAGCAATTATTGGATGATGGAATTATGCGTATTGCCTATGATTTCGAGACGGAGATAGGGAGAAATGTTCTTTTAGCAGATAACAATGGAGAAATATTTTATTCTTTAAAAAACATTACTGATGAAGCGGCTCGTATTTTAGTTCGCCAAATCCCGGCAATTAAGGAAACAGAATATTATTTTTGTAAAACAAGAAAAATGCTGTTTTATCAATTGGGCGAAAAAGAACACCGGTTAATTGTAGGGATACAAAATGTGCGGCAAGAAGATATTGCAATTTTAATTGATAAAGTTCGTTTACGCAGATTAGCGTTAAAAACATATTTAGATATGCAAGAACAAATACAAAAACAAGCCAGAGCTTTTGGGAGAAATCGAGTAGAAGCGCTGGTGAAAAGCAGCGCCAATATCTATGATATCATTGGTTTCCATAATATTGATTTAAAGACTGACCGGTATTATGAAATTTTATTGATAAAAACCGACAAGACGGAAAATATTACCGATACAGTTACTGCTATCGGAGATTTTTACACACAAAAGGAAGGTGAAGAAAATTTTCCGCCGATTCTGTGGAATGATATCATTATGATTATATCGCCGATGAATAGTATAGACAGCAAAACGGTGGCCGATATAGAAAGAACGGCTGCGCTTTGCCAAAGAAAATTGGCAGAGCAATCAGGCGTTGAACTTAGCTGTGGGATAGGCCGATTCTATATGTTAAATAATTTGCATAAATCCTATATTGAAGCCAAAATTGCTTTAATATTTCCTAACATTATGGGGAAATTCGGTAGGGTGCAATCCTTTGATAAGCTTGGCGTTTTTAGCATGATTTTTTCGCAAGAGATCGATTTGTTAAAGGAATATGTCTTAAAAGTATTAGAACCCATATTGAGTTATGACCAGGAAGTGAATATGCAGCTGGTTGATACACTGCGAATATTGTTACGCAACAACTTTAATTGGGCTAAAACAGCCAAGGATATGTTTGCTCATGTCAATACGATTTATTATCGGTATGATAAAATTGAAAAAATGTTAAATTTTGATTTGTCCAAAGGCAAAGATCGCAATGAAGCGTTTGCCGCACTTACGGTGTGGGATGTATTAAATAAGATAGGTTTTATCGGAGAAGACTTCTTTCGTTAAAACGTCATTCCATTGAAAGTTTGTCGTGGAGTTTTTTCGCTAGAGTACAAATAGTACATCTGTGTTTGAGTGCGGCCCAGACAGTTCCTAGAGTAACAAGAATAGCTCCCAACCATACAAAAGACATCAGAGGTTTGCGACTTATTTCCGTTTCAAGTTTTTCGGGTTTGTTTATAGACTCTAGGCTGCGCAGGGTGATTTCTGCCTCGCCGTCTTTAATGTTAAGCGATGTTAAGGCGATTTCGTAGTTAAAAACGGTAACCGGCACGCGAAACAGCTGCCCTTTTTGCGGGATAAGTTCAGGTGTGACTTCCTGTACGATACCGTCTTTCGTCACTTCGAGTATGGCAGCGGCTTTAATATCGCCCTCAGGACCACTATTCATAGTAAAGCGAATAAACTTTATTTCTAGACCTTCCGGGGTAATTTTTTCGTCCTTGTGCAGTTGGTATTTCTGTACATCATTAGACTGCAATGCCGGCGTTAGATAGAGATCGGCCGTAAGCCCCCGATAAATGCCGGGTTCATGAACAGCCGGCTCGCCGGCTGCGCTTAGCTTAGTGTGAGGAAGCAGTACGGTGTTGAGCGGAGTATCTAAGGCAAACTCGTGATAAAAGGTATTGCCGGCTGCATCGCTTTGTTTGCCCATATAGGTTACTCCCTGCCCCAAGACTTCTTGTCGCTGGCCGGGTTCAAAGCTGGTCGTAACAGACTGGGAAGCCAAAGAGGAAAAGATAATGCCGACTAAGGCAATGGACAAGCCTAAATGGGCTACTCCTGCCGGCCAAGGCAGTATTTTGTTATGGAGCGCTGTCAGTGTTGCTGCAGCTGTTGCTGCAGCTGCTCCTACAGTTATCATTGCAAACAGGTTGTCGATGCCGGCTATAAACGTTAGGATAACAGCGATAAAGGCAATTCCGCCTAGCCACCAGTATTTTTGTAAGTGTAAGGCGGAGTTGTCACCCCATGGCAGTAAAGTTCCCTCAGCCAGTAAAACAACCATGGCGGCAGTCAGCGGTAATGCAGCCGTGTTGTAAAAGGCGGTGTCGATACTAGCGGGATGGCCCCAGAAACCGGTAACAAGCGGTGTGGACATGCCAATAAACACAATTAGACTAATAACTGCCAGGATTATAGCCGTAGCACACAGACAGAATTCCCTGCTCTTAACATGTACATATAGCGGCTCATTTGGCATTTTAGACCAATACCAGACTAAAATTACCAGCCCGCTTACAGCCGTGAGCAATAGTATACTTCCCAGTAAACCACCCATCCCTTCATTACTAAAGGAGTGGGTGGAGAAGTTATCCAGTACGCCGCTCCGAGTGAGATAAGTTCCGTATAAAATTAGCACAAAATTGCTAATAGCGGCAAGATAAGCATATTTTACTGCCGTATTACGCACCCGGGCCAATAGTAATAAGTGAAGCAACGCCCCGGTGACAAGCCAAGGTACCAGGGAAGAATTCTCTACCGGATCCCAGGCCCAATATCCGCCCCAGCCCAAGACTTTGTAGGCCCAATATCCGCCCATAAAGATGCCTGCGCCAAGTGATGACCAGGCAAACAGTGTCCAAGGAAGTGATTGGGCAATTACTTCTTTATGATGGCCAGTGAATAGGCCATGAATTGACAAAGCGAATGGTACAGCCAGAGCCGCATATCCTAAGAAGACAAAGGGCGGGTGGATGACCATCCAGGGATCCTGCAGCAGCGGATTCATGCCCATGCCGTCAGCCTCCAGTCCGGGCATGGGGCGAAAAGGGCTTTTACACACCAGGACAACTAATAATAAGAGCTGTAAAGCACAGAACGCTGCCATCGCCGCCGGTGCCTTTTTTCGGCTGAGAAACAGTCCGAAAACAGTATGAAACAAAGCCCACAACAAAAATGATCCTTCTTGTCCAGCCCAAAAGGCGGAAATTTTGTAAGCGAAGGCTTGTTTATGCGCTGAATAACTAAATACATATTCGTAACGGAAGTTATCGCTTAGCAAGAAATATAACAAATAGCCGGAAGCTATAAGAATGGCACAAGCTGCTGTCCGGTAAAATAAGATAGCCGTTTCTTCCGTTGAAGCAGGCGAACGATAAGCTTTACAATAGAAAATAGTTGCTATTCCTGTAGTAAGTAAAGCAAGAATGAGAGCCATGTAGGCCAGCATTACCGGTTCACGCTCCTTTGATATTTGGATGGGCACTTAATAAGCAGCTTATCAGCGGCAAATTGATTGTTTTGATATCGGCCAATGGCAACAATACTGGCAGTGTGCTCCAGGCCTTCAGGCTTCGTGCCAGTATAAACGATTAAGGCTTCTTCGCCGGCATCATCGCGCAGACGAAAGCGAAGTTGGTTGCTCTCAGGCAAATAGGCTATATTATCTGCTGATAAGGTACCTTTAACTTGAACCGTTCCTTTAGTGGTTCTGGCTTCAGCAAAGGAAACATACGGCGAGAGGGAATGGGTATAAGTAACGGCGCAGAAAATCAAAAAGGAGAAAATTATAAATAAGCTAATAGTATGCTGTTTTGTCATAATCTGCCGCCACCTTCCGGGCTGTCCTTTTGCGCAAGATCACGCCGGCGCGTTCGCTCAATGTAGTAGATGAAAAGTTGTCGAAATAGGGCACTGGCAACCAGCAATGCGGCAATAAGTGTATACAGCATGACCGGATCCATAGCGATCTTCGCGGCACTATTAATGACCGGTGACGGATGGAGTGAGAAATAATAACGAGGGATAACAAAAACTAGAAATGGCATGACAACAATTGCTAACAGGGAGTAAGCGGATGAAATTTTAGCTCTTTGCTCGGTATCGTCAATTGCCGTGCGCAAAGCGAAACTAGCGCCGTAGATAAGCAGCAGGATAAAGATGGTTGTTTGTCTGGGATCCCAATTCCAGTATGCACCCCAGGTTATTTTGGCAAATAATGCGCCGCTGATTGTTGCCAGCAGGCAGAAAAAGAAGCCTAATCCGGCGGCAGTGGCACTTTTTCGATCATATTCCATTTGATGGGTGTTTAGATAGCGCAGAGCCCATAATG
The DNA here is from genome assembly GCA_039680175.1 of Veillonellales bacterium. NCBI lineage: Bacteria > Bacillati > Bacillota > Negativicutes > Veillonellales > Veillonellales bacterium. The sequence continues at coordinate 90,536 of JBDKTO010000089.1, forward strand.
CCGATAGCACGAACGCCATGACGGAAACCCAAGCCGCCGGAATGTGAAAAAAGACAATACGTACCTTTTCCCCTAAGCCTTCTGCGGGCGGCACGATGAAAAAAACGGCGTAGATCACACCGACTGCTGCTAATATTGTGATTATATTACTCATGCGGTGGTTCAACATATAACCTCCTAGTCGTACCATAGATAATCAAATAATAGTGATGCAGCAGCAATAACAGTTGCATCATAACCAGCCAAAAAAAAGCACTCATTCCAACCGGGAATCGTGTCGGCTAAGATTTGTCCTGTCGCAGCAATGGCGGTAAGAAACTGCGGCAGCAGGAGCGGAAATGTGATTACGGTGAAAAGGGAACCTTTAGCGTTAGTACAGGACACCATAAATGCGGTCAAGGTTGCCACTGCCGCTACGCCAACAGTACCGAAAAATAATACATAAACCAGCTGACTCCATAAATGAACTTCAATATTGAGGAAAATAAGAAAGAGTGGGATAAGCAGTGCCGTCACCAATTGTAACAAAAGAATATTAAATAACAGCTTTCCTGCTAATACGGCTTGGCCATTCGCGTACAGGCGCAGTGTAAATAATGTTCCTGCCTCCTGCTCATAAACAAAGGTTCTTGCTAGTCCTGCCATAGCACAAAAGAAGAGAATTATCCATAACAGCATGGCCGCAATGGAGGAAGAAATAGCAGCTCCGGCAAGTGTCATACTAATGCCGGACAGCGTGACCAGTGTGAACATAGTCAGTGTGCCAAGGGCGTAACGGGTACGAAATTCACAGAGAAGATCCTTATATAATATAGCCCAAGCTGAATTAGGCCAGGTTAATTTTTTGGTGTGCATAGTTAGCTTCCTCCGCCTCATTTGTGGCAAGAATGATGGAAGTGCTGCGGGTTAGAGCCTTATGGATAAGGTCGGCAACCAATTTTTTACCGGCAGTATCCAGGTTGGAAGACGGTTCGTCCAAGAGCCAAAGTGGAGGATTTAGGACTAATAGCAGAGCAAATTTTAGACGTTGGCGCATGCCTGTGGAATAATTTATAACGGGTTCATGTGCCTGACCAGATAGTCCTACTCGCTGCAAAGAGGCCATAATAAATTCAGGCAGAGCAGCCATTCCGGAAGCTTTGGCTATGAAGTCGATGTTTTCGTAGCCTGTTAGGGACTTATAAAATACCAGTTCTGGCGAAACAAAACCGATGTACTTTGCTCGTTCGCAGGGGCTAATCAGCCGGTTAGCGTTACAACGCAGATTAATTTTTCCAGAGCTTGTCTTGACCAGTCCGCTTATAATTTTTAGCAAGGTTGATTTGCCAGAGCCGTTTGGTCCTGTGACTGTCAGACATTCCCCGGGCAATAGTTTTTTAGATATATTACGGAAAAGACATTTATTTTCGTAATACTTAGTTACATCAACTAATTCTACGGTTACGCTATGTTCCATAGGCCAGCCCCGCTTTATTAAACGATAGGCCCGGCGGATTGCCCGGGCCTATCGCATGTTGGATTTTACGTTAGATTAATAGGCACCTTTTTTAAAACTAGGCGGCAAATTACGCATCCAGGAGAATCCGTGGCATTGGGAACACATAACCTTAGATTCCCGATGCATACTGTGGCATTTATTACAGTCTTGTTCGCCTTGATGTGAATCATGTGGATTGGAATGATCTGCCTCAAAGTTTGTTTTGGCAATAACATCCGTCATATTATGACATTTTAAACACATTTCTTTAGGAAACTCTCTTTTTTTCATGGGGTCTTCATAATCGCCGGTAATTTGTTTGAAGCCCTCTTCAGCCTGCTGGTCAAAAGAGGGAGTGTGGCAATCGTGACAGTTTACTCCCGCTTTGGCATGAGCGTTTGCCAGATAAGTACTATTTTTCCATGAGTCATAATATGATTGCATATTGTGACAATTAGCACAGAATTCCGGTTTGTCACTCATTTTTTGAGCGGCCATAGCGCCAGCAATTGCGATTAGGAGAAGAACCAATAAAATAATAAGTATTTTTTTTCGGGACAAATTCCCCAAAATACTTCGAGCTTGGTTTGACTGTTGATGCATTGTATCATTCTCCTTTCATCAAAATAGTTCAGTTTGCTCATATTAGTTTCCTAACTATTTTAATATACATAATGTACTTTATATTGTCTTTGTCATTTTGCACAGTAATTTTTAAGAATTATTATACAAACCGCTATAATAGTAGGTGCTGCTGAAGGCGGACTAGTTGCTGGCTGCGGCGGTAATAAAGGAGGAGGCCGCAGAAATATTACAAAACAAAAGCAGCTTGGGAAGCCGCAGCTTCTCCCCTTGCCGACAAAGATAGCAGAGAACCGTCATAACAATGGATAACAGATAATACGTAAAAATTCCGACTTATAATACAATATAAAGCACTAATAGATTATGCGAAAATTTGTATAAATGCAAAATGACGAACAAAATAGAACATGATACCATAAACTTGGAAATTATATTAAGGAGGAGTTACGATGAAGAAACAAGTTGCAATATTGGTATCAATGGCTGTTTTGTCAATGGCGAGTTCTGTGTATGCCGCTCCAGCAGATAATAACGTAGAAGCAGAAATTGCTGCATTAAAAGACCGAATTTTAGTTTTAGAAAAACAGGTAGCGGAAAATAAGACGACAGCTACAAAAGAAGCTGTGGCCAAGCCAGATCCCAATCAAATAAAAATAACGGGGGATGTACGTGTTCGCTATGAATACGCAAAAGATAGGCCTGAATCGCCGGAATCATATAACCGTGTACGGTTAAATATGTTTAAACCACTTACCGATAAGCTGTTTTTTAGCGGTCGGATTGAATCAGAAAATCATGCCGGCGGCGATAGCGATATTTCTGTAACGCAAGCATTTATTGGCGGTAAAGGACTGGGGGCAGATGCATTCATTGCAGGACGTATTCCTCTGTATCTCGGGCAAGGGCTAATCAATGGGATTGGCGCGGAAGGCAATGTGACGACAGGTGCTGATGGAATGGCGTACCTAAAGAAGTTTGGTGATTTTAAGGTGACTGCAGCCGGTGGTAAAGCGGGAAATATCTCATATCCAACTGGAGCCGCAGGACAGATAAGTGTAAATCTGCTGGCAGGAAATATAGAGTATCTCGGTTTGAAAAACACCAGCATTACCGTAGCGTATTTACAAGATAAACATCAAGACTATATTGATACGTATGCTGCTGGCTTTAAGTATACCGGGTTAAAGGATTACGGCATAAAATACGAATATGGTAAAAATAAATCCGAAATAGCCAAAGCTCTCTCCGGCAGCGACGGCGCTGCAGCCTATGTAGCAAGTGTGAAATACCGTGGTGCCAAGCTTAATAAGCCAGGATCATATGGTGCATGGATTGGATATCGCAATGCGGATGCCGGCTTCGATGTGCTTTCCATGGGAGATTCCGACGCTCCTGAGGTTTTGAAAAATTTTGATGGGACTAATCCATTAAATGCGTATAACATGTCAAATATTAAGGGCTTTGAATACGGATTAGAATATACAGTATTTCAAAATGCCACAATGACATTACAATATGGTGATCATAAAAGAAAAACAGATAATAAGAATGCCGAAAATTTTATGGCCGCAATGGAATATCATTTCTAAATTTAAATAACGAGAAATTCACATTCTTCCGAATGTGAATTTCATTCTATATTTGAATAAAGGAGAAAAGTGCGATGAGATCAAAAGCAATGGATATTTTTAAAGAAGCCGCAGCAACGATCTATAATTCAGAAGTTGCCGCCTGGAAAGAAAAAGGCGGTAAGGTGGCAGGATATTTTTATCCGGCAGTACCGGAGGAAATATTAACAGCCGCCGGTGTTCTTGCGTTTGGTATCCGGGGAACAGGAAGCAGGGGAACGGAAATGGCAGATGCTCATTTTCGTCAATTAAACTGCGGCTATACGCGATCCACTTTCGACCAGATTTTGCAGGGTGAATATAACTTCTTAGACGGCGCAGTTGTATTTAATCAATGTGATCATTTGCGGAGAATTTATGATAATTGGCTTACCATACCCAATAACCCTTGTTATGCATTTATTTATTTACCGAAAAAATGCGATGCTCTTGCCCGGGAGTTTTTTGAAAAAGAAATTATTCAATTCAAGAAGAAAACAGAAGAAAAATTCGGTGTAGTGATTACAGATGACAGGCTTAAAGAAGCCATTGCCGTACACAATGAAACACGGCGGCTGCAGCGTAAAATCTATGACCTCAAAAAGCTGCCGGTTCCGCCGCTCAGTGGTGCTGATACAATGGCAATCATGCTGGCGGCTACGGCGATGCCAAGAACTCGTTATAACGAATTAGTAAAAGAATTGCTGAGCGAATTATCTAAGCAACCGGATAACCCATCTGCCGGCAAAAAACGGCTGCTTTATATTGGAAGTCATACAGATGATATTAAATTTATGGAAACTTTGGAAAGCCAGGGCGCTATGATTGTGGTAGACGACACTAGTTTTGGCTATAAAGCGACCGAAGGTGAAATCTCGACAAACGGCGATCCGCTGCAAGCAATTATTGATTACTATTTTTATACGCGAGCGGTTACTCAGCGTCAGTACGGCACTGTCGATAAACGACTGGAGCGCATAACAGAAATTATAAAAATATTCCGAATTGATGGTGTTATTACAGCTCGGTTAGCAGAATGTGACCAAATTGCATTTGAACAATTTATTTTAAAGGATTTCCTTAAAAAGTCCAATATTCCCAGCTTGGATTTGGAAGTAGAATATATTTTAGATAGTGTCGGGCAATTAAAAACCCGTGTTCAAGCTTTCTTGGAAACTATGGAGGAGGTATGAGGCAATGGCAGAAATGAGAAAAGATTTGCAAAGGGTTCATGAATATCATGAAAGATTGACTGGATTAATAAAAATGCTTGAATCTGCACCAGCCGAACAGCAAAATCCTGTACTGATTAATCTTTTGAAATTGGTACTTAGTTATAATGAAAACATTATTGATGCAGCTGAGCAGCATAAGCCCCTGGCATGCACCTGGTACGGAAATGCCTGCGAAATTCTTGCCGGAATGGGGATTGCCTATTATAATCCCGTATTTGATCTGATGATGCATCTTGATTTTACAGATTATAAAGATGCAAAAGAATGCGATCGTTTTCCGCTTGACGATAAGATGTGTTCCCTTGTCCGTTATGCGGTGTATTCTGTTTATAATCAATTACATCCAAAACCGGATTGCTTTATTGCGATGATGGAGCCATGTGATGGGCAAATTATGCTGCATCAGGCCTTTCAGCAAAATGAAGAATGGAAAAATGTACCGAACTTTGCGATTGACCCGAGTTATGGACATACCGATAAGGATTTTCAATATGTTGCTAAACAGCTTAAAGAAATGATTGCATTCTTAGAAAAAACAACGGGGGCGAAATACGAATTTGAAAAAGTTCGTGCTCTGGTTGAAGAAACCAACCGGCAATATGAAGTCTGGGCACAAGTCAATGAACTGAAACAAGCTCGTCCCTGTCCAATCGGCTCTTTTATTACGGATGATGTGTTCTGGGCTCTGACACAACATTTGCCGGCTGGTGATCCGCGGGCAACAGCGCTGATGACTGCTGTTCGTGATATGTTAAAAGGTGCGGTAGCCGCGGGCAAAGGTGCACTGGAACATGAACAAATCCGTGTTTTATGGCCGGACTTATCACCGCTTTGGGGACAAAAGTTAGGTAAATGGTTAGAAGATGAATGGAATGGTGTTTTTGTTATGTCTTTCCAGGGATATACACCCTATGAAAAAATTGACACCTCCACGGAAGAAAGTATGTTGTTTGGCTTAGCACGGCGTGCTGTTGCTGAAGTGCCGATGATTCGTCAGGGACGCGGCTGGGTTGATGTTATGATTGATGATGTAACGGATATAATTAATACCTATAGTATTAACTGCGTAATTGACGGCGGGCATATGGGGCATAAGGATCAGTCGGGCTCTAAGTATTTCCTGCGGAAAGTATGCCGCGATATGGATGTACCTCTTTTGGGGCTGACAACCAGTTTATTTGATGAACGCTATACTCCACTTGACCAACTGAAAAAGGACATTTCCAATTTCTTAAGTGCCGCCGGTTTTAAACGGGCAAAAGATATGTAACGAGGAGGATATACATGTTTGTTGCAGGGTGTGATATTGGTTCTACAACCGGTAAGGTCGTTATATTAAAAGATGATCAAATGATAGCATGGTCTATTGCTCGTACTGCCCATGGACCAGAAGCCACTGCCCAGCAAGTCATGAAAGAGGCTTTAACGCAAGCAGGGCTTGATTCGATGGATGCCCTTTCCTATATTATCGGTACAGGCTATGGCAGAAGTAATGTTTCCTATGTTCAAGATGATATATCGGAAATTTCCTGTCATGCCAAAGGAGCGCATTGGCTTCATCCTGCAGTAAGAACAATTGTAGACATAGGCGGCCAGGATTGTAAGGTTATTTCTTTAAATGAATCAGGCAAAGTCGTTGATTTTTCGATGAATGATAAATGTGCGGCGGGAACAGGACGCTTTTTTGAATCTATGTGCAGGGTATTGGATTGCTCTTTGGATGACCTGGCCAACTATTCGCTGCAATCGATATCGCCAAAAACAATATCAAAACAATGCAGCGTGTTTGCTGAATCAGAAGTAATCACATTGGTGAATAATAATGTCAAAATTTCTGATATCGCAGCGGGTATTCATGATTCTATAGCCAGAAGAATCCATGCAATGGTTTATAAAATTGGTATTGTAGAGGACGTTGTGCTAACAGGCGGCTGTGCCAGAAATCAAGCATTAATTCGAAGTTTGGAACAGCAGCTGCATAGTAAAATTGTCCAGCTTAAGGAAAACCCACAGCTTGCCGGCGCGTTAGGAGCGGCGCTTTTTGCTAGAGATAGGGCTATGAGTCCGAAATAAGGCGGTGTATGATGAGGCAATTTAAAGCGTACGAGACACAAATAGACAGCTTACTATCAGCCGAGTGTTTTCAGAAATTAGCTTTAGCCAATGCGAGAACGTCTTATTTTTTACAAAAAGGCAAAGGAGCGGGAATTGTGCTAAAAGGTGATATGAAGATTGAACTTGGCGGCTGTCAGTCAACATTTTCGATCCTTTTGCCGAGTGCTATTCATGACAGCGGTGTTTTTCTCTGCGGAGAAGATATTGATACAGCAGAACAATCTTTACCTTTTGGGCAGATAGTTAAAGTGTCCGGAGAAAACGTTAATGAAGAAATGTATTATCAATTGGGACAAGTACTCCACGGATTAATGCAGGCAGACGGATATATGGTAAAAAAAAGCAATCAAGCTTTTTTATGTCGAATCAGTAAACAGGCAGCGAAAGAAGGATTATCTTTTGCTGCCTTAGGAGAGATATTAATTCGACGCATTAAAGAAAGATTTGCTCAGGTAGAAAATGTACAAGTTTTCTATATTACTTCTCCTTCCGCCCAATTTCATAAATGGCAAGCTATCGCCGAAGAAATTTCCCAAGCTTTGAAAAAAGTCAAGGAAGCTGTATGGCAAAACCGTGGAATCAATGTTAATGAGTGTTTTAAGCTAGGACATTGCGGAAAGTGCTCGTCCAAAGATGTATGTGATAAAGCACGTGAAATTGGCCTTGAAATAGTAAATAAAATGAAGCCGGCATGATGAGTTGCGGAATAAATCATTATTGGATACAAAATAGAAAGAAGGATTTAAGGTGGAACGGAAAATAATAGCCGTTTGCGGTAAGGGTGGTGTTGGGAAAACAGCCTTTACATCTATGATGACCAAAGTTCTGGCAGAACAGAAAGCCACGGGGAAGCTTTTGGTAATCGATGCGGATCCGGCACTTGGCTTGCCCTTCGCGCTGGGCGTTACAACAGATTTGACGATTGGTAAAGTGCGCGAAGAAATAATAAAAGCAGCTCAAGATGGCGAAACGGACAAAGACGCACTTGCAGAAAAAATGGATTATATGATTTTTAATGCGTTAGTGGAACAAGCGAGCTTTTCCTTTTTGGCAATGGGCTGTATGGACAGAAAAGGCTGCTTTTGCGCCTTAAACGATCTTTTACGCGATGCAATTGCACAACTTTCTATTACCTTCGATACGATTTTGATTGACGGTGAAGCTGGGTTAGAGCAAATCAATCGTCAGGTTGTAGATAAAGTGAATACATTAATTATTGTCACAGATACATCTTATCGAGGTATGGAGACAGTTAAACATATTAAACAACTGGTAGATAACGGGTATGTTCCTGCGTGTGATCAAATCGGTGTTATTTTCAATCGAAGCAGAGATGAAGTTAGTTCTTTGGAAACTATGGCACAAGAAATAGGCGTACCGGTATTTGGTGTTATTCCGTACGATACTTTAGTTGAGAAACATGATCTTGCGGGCAAACCATTGCTGGAATTACCGGATGATTCTGTGGCGTTGCAGGCTGTAACAGAGATTGTGAAAAGAATAAAATAATTGTAAGCATACTATTGGATAGTAGGTCATTCAAAAGGACTTATCTCACAGGGTAAGTTCTTTTATATTAGTTTCGTTTATAAGGTGTAAATAATTAAAAATTAGACATGGGGGTGGCCTAATATGGATAGAAGTATTATTAAATCGCTAATGGATGTTTTGCCTTTAGTAAAAGACTTATTGCAGGAGGACATTGGAATCTCCATGACCGATAGGACGAAATTTATAGCTAATTTCCCCAACGAAAAGATACCGATGAACTTAAAAATAGGAGATCTGATTCCGGCGGGAGATCCATACTTAAAAGCAATGGAACAAAAAAAGATTATAACGGGTATTCCGCCAAAAGAATACTTCGGAATTACATTTAAAGGCATATGCTACCCTCTCATTGACGATAGCGGGGAAGTTTTTGGCGCTGTTGGCGTGGCGAAAAGTTTGGAACGGGAATCGGCGATAAAGGATGCCACGGACAATCTTTTTCAGTCCATACAGCAAACAAATGCCAGTGCGGAAGAAATTTCCTCCGGAGCACAAAAGCTGGTAAATACCATCCAAAAGGTTGTAAAAGTAACGAGCTCTACCGACAAGCAGTTAAAAGATACGGATTCTATTTTGGCAGCTATCCAAAATATAGCGTCTCAGTCAAATTTATTAGGTTTAAATGCCGCGATTGAGGCGGCAAGAGCGGGTGAAATGGGACGAGGTTTTAGTGTGGTTGCTGATGAAATGAGAAAGCTGGCACAGCTCAGCAGCGAATCAGCCCAAAAAGTATCTCAAATGCTAATTCAAATAAGGAAGTCTATTACTGATATTGAATCTGAAATTGATGAATCCAACTCCATTGCTAATCGGCAAGCGGCGGCTACTAAAAAGATTACGGTGACAATGGATGAAATAACAAGTACATCTGAAAAGCTATCAAGCATGTCGGAGCTGACTTAGAAAAATGATGTTCTTTTTTTAAATCTACGGATGATTTGGATTCCTTAAATAGAATGAGGCGGGTACATATGGAAAAAAGAGATACCTTATGGGATGTATTCCAGAAAAAAACCTGAGCAGGCGAAGCTTTCTTAAGACGTGTGTTGCGATTACCGGTATTTTAGGTTTAGCGCCGACCATGATTCCGGCTGTGGTGGAAGCTGCCGAAACAAAGCCGCTGCCGCCGGTGATCTGGCTCCACGGTCATGAGTGCACCGGGTGCGACGAAGCTTTTCTTCGTTCCCAGACCCCCTTGGCATCCGACGTTGTCTTGAACATGATTTCCCTGGAAAGTATGGAAGTTA
>JBDKTO010000090.1 GCA_039680175.1 Veillonellales bacterium
CCCCGGTCGCGGCAGCGGAGCCTGCCGCAGCAACGGAGGCCGCAGCCGCGGCTGAGTCTGCCGCCGCACAGCCTGAGGAAGCTCCGGACGAGGAGCCCAAACAGACAGCTGAAGACAATGATGACAGTCCCGACGGACTTAAAGTAATACAATAATTTCAGGCGGTTGAATTGCTGTGCTGCGTCCGCTGTTATTTGCCTGATTGTGCAAATTGCTGGCCTGACTTGGCGGGCTGTTTAAAGACGGCATTATTAAAGCAGGGAGCCGGTCAAGCGGGTTCCCTGCTTTTTAATGACATAAAAAATTGGCCTTAAGGCTTTAACAAGGAAGGGAAAAATTAGCCTTAAGACCATAAAATGAGGAAGTGTATTTAATTTTATCCTTAAATACAAGTTTAGGGTAACATTACGTAGTGCTTTTGTCAATAGAAATGTAAGACTTTTGCTTACTATATTGTAAGGATAACAGTAATTATTGCTATTATTGTCAGGAAAAAATTTTTTTACCGGAAATTAGATTACAAAGAAGATTTTAGATTTGCTTATTCCAGCTGTTTTGGAAAGTGGTGCTGGGACTGATGAGCGGAGTATATCGGGGCAAAGTTTGCAACCTTTAACGGTAATTCGAATCTTAATTATAGCAGCAGTATTATCGATCAATATTTTTCTGGTGGGAGCGGTCCGTCTTCCGTATCGGTTCAGGCAGGTTTAGTAAACCGGGCGGACACATGTTCCAATAATTAACTGGTATCAGAAGAAAGGTTTTTAAGGAGTAAAGCAGAGGAAAAATCTATAACGTTAGGGGGAGGAGTTTACGTTGCGGCTACTTTTCTGGGATATAGACGGGACACTGATCAGAACTTACCAAGCCGGCTTGTACGCATTCCGGCAGGCTGTGGAAGAAATCTGGGGGAAATCAGTTGACTTTGGGGAAATTCGTACAGCCGGTATGACAGATAATTTTATCAGCCGGCAGGTTGTTCAAGCCATTGTAAAAAGAGAGCCGGCAGGGGAGGAGATTGAAGCATTATGCCGCCGTTACGAATCGTTTCTGCCTGAGCAGTTGGCAGCGAGAAACGGGCTTGTTTTACCGGGGGTACAAAGTATTTTAGCAAAGCTTTGCGGCCGGGATGATTATCGGCTGCTGCTGCTGACAGGCAACAGCAAAACAGGGGCGCAGATCAAATTGGATTACTTCGGGCTGGCAAAGTATTTTGATTTTTCCTGCAGTGCCTTTGCCGAACAGTATGAAGACAGAGATGAGATTGCCCGAAATGCTCGGGAGATCGTTCGGACCCATTGGGGCTATTGTCCGGCTCATCAAGTCTATGTCATCGGGGATACTCCCCATGATATCCGCTGCGGGAAAACAATTGGCGCCTATACTATCGGGATAGCGACAGGCGGGTATTCATTAGCGGAATTGAGCAGTTGTTCTCCTTGGTGGTCGGTTGAAACACTGCCTGCGGCGGAAAGGTTTATTACCAAAATATCACAAAAATAAGCTGCGGGTTGAAGAAATTTGCCAAGACAAAGGGCCGCCTATAAGACGGCCTGGCTTGAAGAAAAATTTTCTTAACGGGGAAAGCATTGCTGCCGGGGAAAGCAAAATCGCGGGTAGCATTGCTGCCAGGGAAAACAGAAGCGGGGATAGCACTGTCGCCTAGGAAAACAAAAGAATGGGGAACATTGCCGACGGGGAAGACAGAAGAGCGGGAAGCATTGCTGCCGGGGGAAACAAGAGAAGGGAAAGCACTGCCGACGGGGGAAACATGAGCGCGGGTAGCAAAGGTTCGGGTTACAGAGGATGATTCGCTCATCTTCCGTATCTTCGTTAAACCGCGTTTCTTCCCAGTCGATTATTTCAGGGTCATCCCAGTTATCGCGAAACATCGTGGATTCCTCCTTTTTTAAACCGAGTGAGGACGATTTGCTATATTCTATGTAAACAAAGAGATTTTGGTGATACTTTTTGAAAAAATGGACACCGCAGTGAATGCGGTGCCGGTCAAAATTTTCATCATTAGCAGATAACCGCTGCACAAGTAGTTTTCAACAGTAACATAATGAGAACCAGGGGAATAAGATACAGTAGCTGAAAGAGCTGCTATAGAATTTTATTTAAAGGAGGAATTTTAATGTTTTTTGGTGGTTCCCGATTCCTCTGGTTTCTCGTATTAGTTATCAGTCTATGGATTCTCTTGTTCCCGGATATCTCTATTACCAGTGATTGTAAATAGGGAGTATGTCCGCTCATTGCCCATGCCGGTTTGGTGTGGGCAATGAGTTTGCAGTATAGGAGGACAAGCGGTTTGGCCTTTAACCCGGCAATAAATACATGTTTGTCAGTTAATTTGTCTGTTTCGTCTGAAAAATACAGAAAAATTTATAAATTTTTTGTATACTGAGAGTAAGTCAATCGTAATATTTTATAGTCCTTCATAGTAATGTAAGCAAGATTTCTATTTGACCGGGAGGTGTAAAGCTTTGAAGACAGAATCAACGGTGAGCGTACAATCAAGACAGGAAATTTCAGCTATTTTGCAGCAGGCAGCCCGCGACAAAACGACTCTTTGTGTATATCGGGAAAAAGTTCCGGCTGAAGGCAGAAGACTGGATCTGGGGAAGCTGAAGGCACTGACGGAAATTGATTCCGATAATCTAGTGGCGACGGTTGAGCCGGGCCTGCTGATGGGAGATTTGGCGGAAACTCTTGCCCAAAAAGGACTGCGGTTCATACCGGCCGATGCACCCTACTATCGCCATTTAACAGTCGGGGAGTGGGTTTATCATGGCTGTCCCAGCGTTTCTTCCTGGAAGTACGGTCCGGGAAAACATACGCTGATGGGTTCGACCTATATTCTTCCTTCCGGTAAGAGCATCAGGACAGGAGGGAAAACGGTAAAGAATGTAACCGGCTACGACTTCACCCGGTTTTTGGCGGGGGCATACTGCGATATCGGGATAGGAGTGGAATTTTTACTGAAACTGCTGCCCCAGCCGGAATGTCGCACGACGTTTACTGCGGGATTCGTTTCGTTGCAGCAGGTGTTTAGCTTCATTAATGATTTGAGAAACAATCCGGTTGCCCCGGCGTTTCTGCTGGCCGCCGATGACAGGACGCAGCGGCTGCTTTTAGGCAGGGCGGATACAGTTCCCTTCCTGCTAGAGTTTGAACTGGACGGCGTTACGCAGGAGGTAGAGGGCTTTGGGCAAAAAGTCCGACAGTGGGCTGAGAAAAATCAGGCACTGTCAGTGACTGCCGCCGGCGCTGAAGGCGATTCCCTGCCGCTGAAAAATTTATTTGCTTCCCAGTCGGCCGGCCGGATATGTGATGAATGGAAAGTATTATATGATAAACAACAGCCGGTTCTCGCAGCACTGGGACAGGCATATCCACAGTTCGGCTGGTTCGGACAGTGGGCTGAAGGAAAACTGCATGCAGCTTTCGCTAAGGATCTGACGGATGTCGCGGCGAAGGCAGCGGCTATTTCTGATAAAGTGAAACAATCCGGCGGAGCCGCCAGCGGCAGCTACGACCGACGGCAGGGAAAGCTGCCTGACGGGCCGTTAGGCAAGCTGGAGGCCCAATTGCGCCGGACGATTGATCCCCAAGAAATTTTTGCTCCCCAGGAGGGATTAGCATGAGCGAGGAACATGTCCAGGAACAATGGAAAAAGCAGCTGGTAAAGTGTATACGCTGCGGAACCTGCCGTTCTGTCTGCCCGGTATTTAAGGAGGAAAATAGCGAAAACACCACGGCCCGGGGAAAGGTACAATTGTTGGAAGGCGTCGTGGAAGGAAACGTCAAGCTGACGCCGATTCTGCAGGAGCGCTTTAACAAGTGCTTATTGTGCAAGGCCTGTGTCAAAGGCTGCCCTTCCGGTGTGCGGACCGATCTTCTATTTTTGAGCGCCCGCCAGGCCAATGCCAGGAAGAACAGCTTGCCGCTGGTGAAACGGGTGGCCTTTAAAGGACTGACTTTCCGCAAGTTGTTTGACACCGGGCTGCGCTTCGGCTCGGTGATGCAAAATGTATTTATGAAAAAATCGGCTGATGGCCGGGGCAATCAGGCCCGGTTCAATATTCCCGGTTCGGGTCTGGATTTGCGGCGCATTATACCGCCGTTGGCAGACAAACCGCTGCGGGATCGAATCCCGGAAAAAATCACCGGGGAAAACGCTAAAGGGAAAGCGGTATTTTTTACCGGCTGCATGCTGAATTACATTTATCCGGAGGCAGGGGAAGCTGTTGTCAATATTCTGCGGAAAAACGGCTGGGATGTAACGGTTCCTTCTGACCAGGCTTGCTGTGGTACACCGGCTTTTACTTCCGGCGATCAGGATACCGGCCGGAAACTTGCGGCCGACAATGTCCGGGTTCTGTCAGGGGACTATGATCTGGTAATTACTGCTTGTGCCTCCTGCGGTGCCGCCCTCAAGAATGAATACGGTGAAATTATTCAGGATGAGGACACGCGGCGTAAATGGGAAAAGATATCCGCTAAAGTCATGGATATCAGCGAATTTGTTGAAAAGTTTGGCGATCCAGGCTTGTTTGGGCCGCTGCCCCTTAAAATCACCTATCATGATGCCTGTCATCTGGTACGGGGCATGGATGTGAGCAAGCAGCCGCGGCAGGTTTTTGCCGCGGTGCCCAAGCTGGATTTTCGTGATATGAAGGATGCCGATGTGTGCTGCGGCGCCGGCGGAACCTTCAGTATGGTGTATTATGACCTCTCCCGCCGGATTAATGATCATAAATTGGACAATGCGGCGGATACCGGCGCCGATTATCTTGTCACCGGCTGTTCGGCCTGCCGTATGCACATTACCGACGGACTCAGCCAGCGCGGCAGCAATATGAAGGTCATGCACACTGCCGAATTAATCGACATGGCCTATAAAAGCGGCGAAAATCAGAAGAAAGGAGGAAAATAAGGATGGACCAGCAGATTGTACGGAAATTAACAGCCATCGTGGGAGAAAAGCATGCTTTGACTGAATTTGAAGACCGGTACTGTTATTCCTTTGATTCCACTTTTATCAATGCCATGCCGGATCTGGTTCTTCAGCCGGGGTCGCGGGATGAAATCGCCGCTGTTTGCCGCGTTGCCTATGAGCACGACATACCGGTGGTGACCCGGGGCGCGGCCACCGGACTTTCCGGCGGCGCGGTTCCGGTAAAAGGCGGTATTGTTCTGGAAATGACCCGTCTCAATCACATTATCGAAATCAATACGGTCAACCGTTACGCCATTGTCGAACCGGGAATCGTGACGCAGAATTATCTGGCAGCGGTGGATCAGGCGGGACTGTTTTATCCCCCGGACCCGGCCAGCAGTAAGATGGCCACCTTGGGGGGAAATATCTCTGAATGTGCCGGCGGACCCCACGGCGTAAAGTATGGCATTACCCGGAATTACGTTCTGGGTCTGGAAGTGGTCCTGGCGGACGGCAGTATTGTACAGACCGGAAATCTGGTGGACGGGGACATGAGCGGTCCGGACTGGACCATGCTGTTCTGCGGTTCGGAAGGTACTTTGGGGGTGATTACCAAAATCATGCTCAAATTGACCCAGAAGCCTCAGGCAAAACAGACGATGATGGCGATTTTCGATCGAATTGAAGATGCCGCTACGACAGTAAGCACTATGATGGCTTCGGGAGTTATTCCTACCACTTTAGAGATCATGGATAACTCTACGATCCGGGCGGTGGAAAATTTCCTCAATATCGGCCTGCCGGTGGAAGCCGGGGCTATTCTGCTGATTGAAGTGGACGGAGACCCGAAAGCAGTGGAGAAACACGTGCAGCATGTGATGAAAGTGTGTCAGGATTGTAAGGCGCTAACCGTGAAAGCAGCGAAAACGACCAAGGAAGCCGACGCTCTGTGGAAAGCCCGCCGCTCGGTATCGCCGGCCTGCGGCAAGATTAACCCGACCAAGATTTCTGAAGACGCTACTGTTCCCAGGAGCCGTATTCCCGAAATGGTCGCTGCCGTCCGGGAAATTGCCGAAAAATATAAACTAAAAATGGTCATCTTCGGTCATGCCGGTGATGGAAACCTGCATCCCAATATCCTCAGCAACAAGCATGACAAGGAAGAAATGGCCCGGGTGAGCAAGGCGGTGGAAGAATTATTTCAGGCAGCGTTGAAACTGGGCGGTACTTTAAGCGGCGAGCATGGTATCGGTTATCTGAAAGCGCCCTTCCTGGTTTGGGAATTAGGGGAAGAGGGATTCCAGTTTGGCAAAGATGTAAAACAGGCCGTGGATCCCAAATGTCTGCTGAATCCGGGTAAAATGTTTGATTATCGCGCTTCTTAAGAGAGTGCTGCTGAAAATTAGGATAAAATAATAATCGCGGGGAGGATGAAGATGCAAAAGACGAAATGGTGGGCAATTATCCTGGCGATCGTTGCTTTAGTCGGAATCATCTGGGCTACCCCTGATGCCCAGGGCCTTTCGCTCCAAGGGAAAAAATCCCTGGCAATCGCCGTATTTGCCATTATTATCTGGATTACCCAGGCTCTGGATGATGCTCTGAGCGGCATTGTTATTGTCTTACTGTTGGCCGGACTGGGAGCCACCAATGTTGGCGGAGCCTTTGCCGGGTATTCCAATACTTCACTCTGGTTAATTGTTATCGGCTTTATTATGGCCGGCTGTATGGAAAAATCAGGTCTTTCCAAGCGGATTGCTTTGTTTATGATCAATGCGGCCGGCGGTTCGGCGGTAAAAATTTACTGGGCCGTTGCCGCCGCTATTGCCGTTACCACTTTCCTGGTCCCTTCGATTACAGCCAGGACATTGCTGATGCTTCCTATCATTTTAGGTATCGGTCAGGCTTTTAAGGCAGAGAAAGGGAAAAGCAATATAATCAAAGCCCTTTTCTTTATCGTGGCGATGAGCGGCACGATGATGAGCTGCGGCGTTTTAACCGGTCATGTGGGAAATCCGGCTACTGCCGGTCTGATTGAAGCTGCAACCCATAAAGTTGTTACCTGGTCGGAATGGTTCAGAATTGGCGCGTTTCCCGCTTTTTCTTTGGCCTTTTTGTCCGTATTTTTGATAAAATGGATGTGGCCGCCGGAAATCAAAACGATTGATAATGCGCAGGAATATGTAAAAAATGAGCTGGCTGCGATAGGAGTTTTCTCAAAAAAAGAGAAATATACGTTAGTGGTATTTATCGTAACACTGCTTCTGTGGGCTACCGATTCTTATCATAAGGTCAATGTTGCTATTGTGGGAATGTTATCCATTACCCTGCTGCTCTGGCCTTCCATTGGCGTAATGTCATGGAAGGAAGCCCAGCAGAAAGTTCCCTGGAATGTGTTTGTCCTATACGGCTCCGGCTTGTCCATGGGGGTTGCTATGGTAACATCCGGTGCCGCCAAATGGCTGGCCGGCACTTTGCTGGGGCCGATTGTCGGGCTTTCGCTTGGCATACAGATGGTGATTCTGATTTGGATTGTTACGGCGCTGCAGATCTTTTTTACCGGCGGCGGACCGAAAACAACAGCTCTTACGCCGGTTGTACTGGCTCATGCCGTTGCCATTGGCGCCGATCCGTTGGTTTTTGCCTTGATTCTGGGGATGAATATGCAGCATCAATATATTTTGCCGGTCAGCAATATGCCAAACGCTGTTGTTATCGGCACCGGGCATATTCGGGTCAACGAAATGATTCGCACCGGCAGTGTGATGAGTGTTTTTGCCGCAGCCTATATGAGCATTATGGTCATGACATTCTGGACCTGGATGGGATTAGTTCCTTAAGGGCAAAAACCCTTCGGCATTTCCGCTTTTTCTTTCGTTGCGGGGAAATGCCGGCTCGCCGGTATTTCCCATACTGTGCACAGCAGCATTTTGCTGGAAGTTCCACATAAGCAATGTAATTCTAAAATAGGAGGAATCTATTGTGAGCAAACTGATCATTCGGACCAATCGCTGCAAGGGCTGCAATGTGTGTGTAACCTTCTGCCCGAAAAAAGTTCTGGCACTGGATACTCTGGGAAAAGTCCAGGCGGTCCGTGAAGCGGACTGCATCCAGTGCGGGCAATGCGAACTGCGCTGTCCCGATTTCGCCATTCGTGTGGCACCTAAGGAGGGTAAATAATGACACAAGCAAAACTTATGCAGGGAAATGAAGCCTGTGCCCAAGGCGCATTAGCCGCTGGCGTACGCTTCTTTGGCGGGTATCCGATTACCCCGTCCACCGAAATTGCCGAACAAATGGCAAGAGAACTACCGAAAGTAGGCGGCACTTTCATTCAGATGGAAGATGAAATCGCCAGCATGGCCGTTATTCTGGGCGCAAGCCTGGGCGGCAAGAAAGTTTTGACCGCAACTTCCGGCCCCGGATTCTCCCTGAAACAAGAACTGATCGGTTACGCGGCGATTGCCGAAATTCCGGCCGTTATCGCCAACGTACAACGGGTAGGTCCTTCTACCGGCCAGCCGACTTCACCGGCACAAGGCGACGTCATGCAGGCCCGCTGGGGTACTCACGGCGATCATCCCATGATTGCCCTGTCACCCTGGACAGTGCGGGAAGCCTTTGATGTAGCCGTAAAAGCCGTCAATTATTCTGAACGGTTCCGTACGCCGGTCATCATTTTACTGGATGAAGTCGTCGGCCATATGCGGGAAAAAGTAGTGCTGCCTGAACAAAACGAAATCGAAATTTATCCGCGGCGGAAACCGACAAAATCCCGGGCCGAAGGCTATCAGCCCTTTACCCCGGAAGATGATTTGGTACCGAACCCGGCAGACTTTGGGACAGGCTACCGGATTCATGTCAGCGGCCTGGTCCACGACGACACCGGGTTTCCCACCGGCAGCCCGAAAGTTACCGAAGAGTGCATTAAACGGCTGCATGAAAAAATTGATCGGGTCAAAGATGAAATTACCCATTACGATGAATTCTTCATGGACGACGCCGAAGTGGCTGTCGTAACCTATGGCGGAACTGCCCGTACCGCTTACGCCGCAGTGGAAGCGGCTCGTGCCAAAGGCCAAAAAGTCGGCATGGTGCGGCTCATGACCATCTGGCCTTTCGCCGACAAAGTCATTCAAAAAGTAGCGGCAAAAACAAAGGCGATTCTGGTGCCGGAAATGAACTACGGGCAGCTGGTGCGGGAAATTGAACGGGCCGCAGCGGGTCAGGCCAAGGTCGTTTCCCTGCCGAAATATAATACAGAGATATTTACGCCTGCGGAAATCGGCGGCGCCATCGATCAACTCGTCTCGGAGGTGGCAAAATGAAAGATTACGAACAATACTTTAGAAGCAACCGTCTGCCCCACATTTGGTGTCCCGGCTGCGGCAACGGCATCATCATGAAATCCATTGCCAAAGCCATAGCCAAGCTGGATATGGATCAGGACAAAACCGTTATCGTATCCGGTATCGGCTGCTCCTCTAGGGCCAGCGGCTATATGGACTTTGACACACTGCACACGGCTCACGGCCGGGCGATTCCTTTCGCTACCGGCGTGAAACTGGCCAATCCGGAACTGAAAGTCATTGTTATCACCGGCGACGGCGACTGCACGGCTATCGGCGGCAACCATTTTATTCATGGCGCCCGGCGTAATGTGGACTTAACCGTCGTGCTGTTTAACAACAATATTTACGGGATGACCGGCGGTCAGGCCTCTCCGTTGACGCCAACCACCAAAAAGGCGACCACCGCTCCTTACGGCACGGTAGATCGTCCCTTCGATCCCTGCCAGCTGGCTCAGGCGGCCGGTGCGACTTTCGTGGCCAGGGGTACGGCTTTCCATGCGGCGCAGCTGCCGGATCTGATTGCCAAAGGCATTCAGAATAACGGGTTCTCCCTAATTGAAGCCATTACTCCCTGCCCAATCTCTTATGGCCGGCAAAACAAATTAGGTGACTCTTCGGCTATGTTGAAATGGATGGGTGAACACGGTGTGCCGAAAGTTGCTTATGAGAAACTGTCGGCAGAAGAAAGAACGGAAAAATTCCCGCTGGGAGTTTTATATGAATCCCAGTTTGGCGAATATTCGGCAGAATATGCCCATGTGATTGAACGGGCAGAGGGGGGTCAGAAATGAACCAGATTCGTTTATCCGGCTCAGGCGGTCAGGGCTTAATCACCGCCGGGATTATCCTGGCGGAAGCCGCTATTTTGGAAGGAAAAGAAGCCGTACAATCCCAGTCGTATGGCCCGGAGGCCCGCGGCGGCGCTTCCAAAGCGGAAGTCATTATTTCCGACAAATTCATATATCATCCGAAAGTAGTCGGTCCGGAAATTGTTCTGGCCATGACGCAGCAGGCAGCCGACAAATATGCATCTGATTTGGCAGCAGACGGTCTGTTGATTATCGATACCGACCTGGTTCCCAATCCGCCTCAGGGGAAAAAGATCGAATCCGTGCCGATTACCCGCTTGTCCAAGGAAAAACTCGGCCGGGAACTGTTCGCCAATATCATTGCCTTAGGTCTTTTGGTGAAAGTAACCGGTGTTGTAACCTTGGATACCATCAAGAAAGCAGTAGCCCATCGTGTTCCGCCTCATACGGTGGACAAGAACATGGAAGCGCTGATGATTGGCTATGAAGCGGTGAAATAAGTTAATAAAATGCCCTAACGTTCCGAGAGGAATGCTAGGGCATTCTTTATTGCTATGAATTGTTATCGTGAGCGGCAGCCGAGATTGCTTCGCTGCCGCTCGCAATGACAGCTTTTTGCTTTTTGCTATGAGCTATGAGCTATGAGCCAAAAGCCAATCGTCCCTAACTCAATTTACTACATTAATCGGTTTTCCTTCAATGAAGGCTTGAATATCCGCTGCCAGCAGTTCGATCAGCCGCTGCCGGGATTCAATGCAGCGCCAGCCGATATGAGGGGTGAGGATTACATTGTCCATAGAAAATAAGGGGTTGTCCAAAGCGGGCGGTTCCGGGTCCTGAACGTCGAGAGCCGCGCCGGCGATCACTTTCTGCTGCAAGGCTTCAATCAGATCCGCTTCGTTGATGATTGCACCCCGGGCAGTGTTGATGAGAAAGGCGGAAGGTTTCATCAGCTTCAGCTTGTTCTTATTAATCAGGTGCCTAGTGCCAGCGGTAAGGGGACAGTGAATCGTGACAAAATCACTTTGTTTGAGCAGGTCGTCCAGACCGGCAGCTTGTATTTTAGGGTTATCCCAGGATTTCGGCGTCCGGTTGTAGGCCAGGATATTCATTCCCAGTGCCAAGGCGACATTCATCACTTGACGGCCGATGGAGCCGGCGCCGATGACACCAAGGGTCTTGTTCTTTAGCTCCGCATGAGGCACCTGTAGATATTTGGTAAAGTTATCGAAGTTTTTCCGCTCCAGCATAATTTGCTGGCGAATCAATGAGGAGCTTAAGTTCAGCATAAAGGTAACCGCCAGTTGGGCGACAGCATCGGTGCTGTAACCGGGCAGGTTGCAGACGGTGATATTTTTTTCTCTGGCAGCGGCAATGTCGATGTTATTATAGCCGGTGCCGGCTTCGCAGATGAGCTGAACCGAGTCGGGAAAGCAGCTGATTATATCCCTGCCAACCGGCATTTCTTTGGTAATAACAATATTCTGGTTGTTCACTCTTGCCAAAATTTCTTCGTCGCTGCTGGAATCATACTTGGTAACAGTCGTCAGATTGGTGATGGACGAAAAGTCTAATTTTTTGTCAAAATCCACTTTAGCGGCATTCAGAAATACGGTGTTTTTCATATGAATCCTCCCGTTATAATGGTTATGAGCCATGAGCACCACAGCGCTGTCATCGCGAGGCGTTAGCCGTGGCGATCTCAAAGCTGAAAGAAGCACCCGTCACAAAGAGATTGCTTCGCTGTTGCTCACAATGACAATCCCAGTGGTATGTATGAGCCAGAACGAATTACAGAAAATCCTGCCGGATGGGAGTGAAGGCATCGACGATGATGGAATCGTCTTCCAGGGATACGACACCGTGAAGGGTATTTTTGGGGGCATGGTAGCAGTCTCCCTGCTTGACAATTCTCTTCTCATTGCCTACCAGAATTTCAAAGCTGCCTTTGACCACATAGCCGACTTGTTCGTGGCTTTCATGCCGGTGTGGTTCGCCCACGCCGCCTTTGGCGAAATGAAACTCCGCTAACATCAGCTCTTGTCCGGCAATTAAGACCTTGCGGGAAGTGGTTTCATTCAGCTTTTTACCGGAGATGTCCCGGTTTTGGATAATCATTTTATTCCTCTCCTTTTTGAACCAAATATCGCTAACGACTGCCGGAAGCTTTTTTCCGGCGGGTCTTAGTTTTTGCAAGTTTGGCGGCTTCTCTTTTTGCCAGCAGGTAGCGAATAAGACTGTAGGCCAAGGCGGTTATTCCCAGGATACCGGCGGTAGTTGCCAGCCAGTCAAAGGACGGC
Organism: Veillonellales bacterium; assembly: GCA_039680175.1. NCBI lineage: Bacteria > Bacillati > Bacillota > Negativicutes > Veillonellales > Veillonellales bacterium. The sequence continues at coordinate 12,404 of JBDKTO010000090.1, forward strand.
GCCAGATTAGTATCAATGGCCAGGGAGCAGAGAAACCAATAGGTGCCGCTAATGGTCCACAGGGGAAATTGGGGAATGGGGTTATGAAATACCCGGTGGTTTTTGTGAATCTGCCAGGACCATTCCAGCATGTATATCGCAATATATACGACAATGGCTGGCTCCAACCCTTGTACGAAAGACGCCATAAAGCAACCTCCTGTTTTGAATTTTCCTTTTACTTCTGTTATGGGATTGTCGGGCAAGAAATGTTACAAATTGCTCCAGGTGATTTTGGGTTCGGAAAATTCCGGCGGGGTAAATGAGATGCTTTCTGTTTGCCCGTTATTCCGGACCTGCAGATTAATGGAACCTAGATTGACATTTTTGCTGTCCCGGACAGAAAGTAAAATATTTACTAAGGCACCTTTTTCGGTAACAAGACTAAGCTGACCGGAGTCCTTTCCGGCGTTGACAATCGTTTCAGTTTTTTCATGAATCTGGGTTTGCCCAAAACTCCAGACAAGTTTAATGTCGGCCGGTTTTCCCAGGTCGGAGTCTTTTGTCAGGAAGGTATATTTCCAGAAGATCTCCGGTTGATCAACAGTAGCTTTTACCGTAAGCGTGGCCTGACCAGGCGCCGACTGAGCGGTTGCTGTTGTCGCTGCTGCTGCCGCGGATGGTAGCGACAGACCGGCGATAACAGCCGACATCATTAAAACTAAGGTTAATTTTATAAACTGTCTCATCTATTATTACACCTCCGCATATAACTAATCATATATTAATTGTAGCATAATTTGACAAGCTGGGATATGAAAATTTTGCGATCTTGCTTTCTGCCGGCAGGGGACTATCTGGGTGATGTGGAAGAATATCTTATTGAACATGGAGGTGGTTTAAGTGAAAAAAGCAGTATTGCAGGCAGTGTTTGAACAATTTAAAAAAGGAGGACTTACAGTACGTTATTGGGATGGTGAGGAAGTATTCTATGGAGACAGCGAGCCGAAGGTGAAGCTGATTTTTAAGCAAAAGCCGCCGTTGGTAGCCAGTATTGAAGACCCGATTTTAACCTTCGGTGAATATTATATGGATGAAATTATTGATTTTGAAGGCGATGTGGATGAAATTAGCCGGATAGTGGAAATGAATATGGGGGCTCTGGATCAAAACGGCGGCGGCAAATGGATGATGGGAAGGACGCTGAAAGGCTTGACATCCGTTGCCGATAAGCTGAAGCAGAGGCACAATATTCATGATCATTATGATTTAGGCAATGATTTTTTTGCGTTATGGCTTGATAAAACCATGAGCTATTCCTGCGGTTATTTTAAAACGCCCCAAGACAGTCTTTATGACGCCCAGCTGCAAAAAATTGATTTGATTTTGAAAAAGCTGCGGCTGCAGCAGGGACAGCGTCTGCTGGATATCGGCAGCGGCTGGGGCTGGCTCATTATCCGGGCGGCGCAGCAGTATGGAGTGAAGGCTGTGGGCATTACTTTAAGCGAGGAACAGTATGCCGGCACCAGGGAACGGATCGAGAAACTGGGACTGGGCGAACAGATTCAGGTGAAGCTGATGAATTATCTGGATCTTGACCCGGCAAAAGATCAGTTCGACCGAATTGTCAGTGTGGGAATGTTTGAACATGTAGGAAGAGAAAATTTACCCCAATATATGAAAAAGGTAAATGAATTACTGGTGCCTCAAGGGTTGTCCATGCTGCATACTATTACCAATATGATCGAGCATGAACCGAATGCCTGGGCACGGAAATATATTTTTCCCGGCGGTTATGTACCCTCCCTGCGGGAAACAATCGGGCTGTTCCCCGACTATGATTTCCATCTGCTCCACGCCGAAAGTCTGCGGCTGCACTATGCCATGACCCTGGAACATTGGTACAAGAACTTTTCCGAACATCTGCCGGAAGTGGAAAAGAAATTCGGTCGTCGGTTTGTCCGCATGTGGACCTTATATCTTCGCTTCTGCGCTTCTTCTTTCCGGACTTCCGGGCTGGATATCTACCAAATCCTGTTTTCCAAAGGCTTGAACAATTCCCTGCCCCTTACCCTGGAAGAGATCTATCGGTAAAACAGGTTCAATAGTATTAGTATTGTAAGAGAAAATAGTAACCAGGCTGGGGTTGGCATAACTTCCGTTTTGTGGGATAATAAAACATAAAGTGGCTTTGGGCATCCTTCTCAGTGCATGTTGTGAACGAATAATAGGGACTCGCTGCTGCGGGTCTCTTTACTCGTTTTTACCGTAAGTAAGGTGCCTGTAAATATTAAAGGAGGAGATGGAATGAATCATAGCAAGTCCATATTGCTGGCGGCCTTTTTATTTTGTCTGCTGCTGATGCCGACGGTACAAGCTAAGACACTGCTGTATGTACCGGCAGATGACAGGCCGGTTAGTTTAGAGTATGTAGCTGATACGGTTAAGGCGGCTAAGCTGGATATTATGACACCGCCGACCGCCGATTTAGCCAGCCGGAACCGGGGAGGCGACAGCTACCAGCTATGGCAATGGGTGCTGGACAACTGCAAGCAGGCCGACGCGATTATTTTATCGGCAGATACTATGATATACGGTGGCTTGGTGGATTCCCGTACGCATCATTTATTTAATTATGAACTGAAAGCGAGAATGGATAATTTTCGCAAATTGAAGGAACTCAATCCCACTGCCCGAATCTATGTATTCAGTACCATTATGCGGACGCCGAAAATGAGCGCCGGCGGAGTGGAACCTCCTTATTATGAAACTTATGGCGAAAATATTTTTCAGCTGACAGCTCTCCAGGACAAAGAAGAAGTCCAGGGACTGACCGGGGAGGAGCAGAAGCGGCTGAAAGAAGTCAGAGAGTTAATCCCCCGGGATGACTTAAACGACTGGCTGGATCGGCGGAGCAAAAATTTCCGGATGAATACCGAACTCATCGACATGACCCGGAATAATATATTCAGCTATCTGATTATCGGCCGGGACGATACCGCGCCTTTTTCTCAGTCCCATAAAGAAGGACGGGCTTTGACTAAAAGCGCTTCCGACCTTCCGGCCAGCAAGTTCGGCACTTTTCCCGGGGCCGATCAACTGGGAATGGTATTGGTAACCAGGGCGATTAATGACTTGGAGACGCGTATCCCCATTGTGGAAGTTCATTATGCTTTGGGGTCCGGATCTGATACTATACCGACTTATGAGGATCAACCGGTTGGCAAAACGATTATCGCCCATATCGTTGCCGCCGGCGGAATCGTGATGTTATCGCCCCAGCGGCCTGATTTGGTGCTGGTAGTCAATACGCCGGTAAACGGGGTGACACTGGAGGCCGATTCCTTCAGCAATCTTCCCATATCCACCCCCGGCATGCATCGGTTCGCGGATGAAATTCAGTCGTACCTGAACACCGGGAAAAAGATTGCCATTGCTGACATTGCTTTTGGCAATGGTGCCGATAATTCTCTGCTGCATGAGTTAGCCGGCCGGCATTTGCTGGAAAAGTTCAGTTCCTATTCCGGCTGGAATACAGCCAGCAATACCATTGGCTATGCCGTTGGTCAGGGTATGCTGGCGCGTGACATGAGCGATCAGAAACGCCGGAATTTATTAGCGGTACGTTATTTGGACGATTGGTCCTATCAGGCCAATATTCGCAGCCAGGTCGATAGCGAGGTGCTTTATCCCCAAGGGGGCAGTTTGGTGTATCTGAATCAGCTGACGCCGCTGCTCACAGCCGAAACGGAAAAAAGGATCCGGTCCTTTACCAAAGCCAATATCGACTGGCTTTCGCCGGAACGGATCCACGTATCCTTTCCCTGGAACCGGATGTTTGAAGTGAGGATTGCAGTCGATCCTCAGCCATAAGAACTGCCCTGCTCAGATGAAAAATGAGCAGGGCAGTTCTTTATCCCGTTGCAGGGGCAGATAATGGTGCACTTTGGCCGGGCATGACTGATATTTTTTCTTGTAGGTGGATTTAGTTAGAAGTAGCGGATTCCCTGCAGCCACAGGCGGCCGTTTTTGTCGCTGCCGGAGGTGGCGGTTTCATCGCCGATTTTCCAGGCATAGTCGAGGCGGAGAGCATACTCCCGGCTGTGAGCCCAGCGGATGCCCAGACCGGCTCCCATCAGGCTGCGGCGGTTGTTGCCCGCACCGGCCCAGGGGTGCTTGTTGACCATCACATTGCCGTAATCGTAGAATCCGGCCAGACTGACCGTGTTTTTGCTGTCGGACAGTCCCGGCAGCAGCCACTGGAGTTCGCCGGAGATCAGATAGCCTTCATCCCCGGAGGCTTCTCCCTGGGGAAAAGCCCGTACTTCGTCGGCTCCGCCCAAAAACAGCTTTTCCGAGGAATCCAGATTTTTATTGGCCGTTTGACCGGTAAAATGGAATGCAAAATTTAGATTGCGGGCTACAGCCTGCTGCCGATGCCAGTCCAGCACCGTTTTGGCAAAGTCCCCCGCCGATTGAGCGGTAGAAGCATCGTAGGCGGCAGTGGCGGCAGCTTCGATGTCCAGCTTGCCCCGGTAGTGGGTGAGGGAGAAGGAATTACTACCGCCGCCCAGCCAATTGTCGCTGAAATTGCCGGACAGACCGAGATTCCACATTCCGTCGTTTTTCGGTGATTCATTGCCCGCCGCAGCGTCTTTCAGATGCTTCACATCATAACCGGCGGAGCCATAGAGGCTGAATTCCCGGCTGCGGCGCAGGGGATAGCTGACGCTGTAGCTGGTAGTGACTGACCGGCCGCTGTAGCCGGCAGCGGCAAATTCTTCCCCCAGAGTATAATGGACCCGGGAATGGCTGACGCTCCAGCGGGCGCCGTCATTGCCCAGCAGAGCGCTGTAACCGAAGTCATAGTCGCCCAGCCGCTGACCTTCGGTGAGCAGGCCGCCCAGGCGGAAGGAGTCGCCGGTGTTGGTGCAATTGTTGATGGTTGCCGTGATGCCGGTCCGGGTTTCGCCAGTATAGCGGTTGCCCCAGTTGTCACCATAGAAAGCGCCGCTCACCTTGGCGCCGTCGGCTGCGGTGACCACCAGATCGGCAGTCCCGGCGTCCTTTCCCGGCACCAGAGTAGCGCTGGCTTGCAGGCCGCTGATGTCATTCAGCAGCAGCAGCGCTCTCTCCAAGGATTCCCGGGTGATGATGCTGCCGGGACTGGCCGCAAACAGCATGTCTTTGATCCTCTCCGGGCGGATATGGGCCGAACCTTTGACTTGGATTTCCTCGTATTTGCCGGGAACCACGGCAATCGTAACTACGCCGTCCTTGATGTCCTGGGCCGGTATGTAGGCAAAGGCGACGAGATAGCCTTTTTGCCGCAAGTGATTCGTGATTCGACCGGCCAGTTCGTTTAATCGGCTTAACGTGATTTCTTTACCGGTATCCCCGGTTACAAGGGACTGCAGTTCTTCCTGGGGAACCGGCAGGTCGCCGCTGAAGCGGAAGGAGTGTACCGCAAAACTTACCTGGCCGGATTCGCCGGCGGGAGGCTCCTGGCCTTCCACGGAAATGACCGGGCCTTTTTTTTCAACCGGCTGCTGTATCGCCGGCGGCTTGCTGCCTTCCAGGGCGGTTGCGGAATTCGGCGGAGTGGCCGCCCAGACGGGAAATGATGTACAGACAAAGGGCAGCGTCAGGAGCGCCAGCCACTTTTTGCTGCGACGTAATTTGGTTTTTTTCATTTTTTACGTATCCTTTCCGCTATGATTGCTTTATTGTTTATCGGGTTTTGAAAGCCTGGAAAGCTCCGAATCCGTCAATGGCAGACAACCCGTCAGATTGATGCCCGGCGGAATGACCGTCAGGGAATCCGGAAGCTGGAAACCGGCAGTACGGAAGAGAGGAGCGGCATTAATAAAGCCGGGAATCGCTCTCTGTTCGGCAGTGCCGACTGCACCGGTATAGGAGTCGGATTGCCAGGGAGCCGTATTAATCGTCAAAATGCCGGGGGTGTTGCCGGTGGCGGCCAGGGTATAGTTGGAGTTGCTGATAGCCGTCACTCTTTCGCTGTAAGTTCCCGTCTTCGTAGCGGGAGACAGAGAAACCGCAGTGTTGGCACCATCGTAGACCGTTACGACAGCATTGACCATATCATTGTTGACAATGCCAGTCAGGGAAGCCGCTCCCGGAACGGCCGCCGTGCCGTAGACGATGGCAGTGTTTGCCACGCTCCAGGTCAGCGGCCTGGGCGTGATGGTCAGCGTGCCGGGCGTGCTGCCGGTGGACGCCAGGGTATAGTTGGAATTGGACAGGGAGGATACCGTTTCGCTATACGTCCCCACGGAAGCCGTGGCGAGAGAAGAAACCGGACTGCCGCCGCTGTTGCTGACGCTGATGACGGCGCCGGGATCGTCGCCGCCGCAGAGATTGCTCCAGGTAACGGTGCCCGGAGCAACCGAGCCGTAGACGGCGGTGGTACTGGTGATGCTGTAGCTGATCGGTCGCTGGGTAATCGTAAAGTTGACCGGTGCGGTACGTAACGACACCG
>JBDKTO010000091.1 GCA_039680175.1 Veillonellales bacterium
CACTTTTATAGCGACTTGCTACCAGCGCTCCGCTACGCTGATATTTACGGTTAAAGTACATAGCGTATTTAGTCAGTAACCGCTTCATAATCAGAGATATATCTCCCAATTTCTTTTCTCGAAGTAAAAGATGAACATGATTACTCATTAAACAATAAGCATGTATCTCAAAAGCAAGATCGATTTTCAAGTCATGCAATGCGCTTAGGAAGCAGGTATAATCACTCTTATCTTCAAAAACGTGTTGATGATTAACACCTCGAAACATTACATGATAAAAGCCGCTGCTGCTTAATTGTCTCGCTTTCCTTCCCATTCATCATCACCCCTGACGACAGTTATATCAAAAGATTGACAAGAAAGGAACATCCCCAATTGTCCTTTGTGTCTCTCACTAAATATATTCCAATAAATTCAACTCCTTTGAATAATCCTCTTTTGGAATATATAAAAGCTCCATTATATTAAATAAATCTGCCCCTACGCCTTGTATATTCAACTTAGAAGGATTTAAGTCTGACAATCCAAGCGCAGCTTCCCCGCCATTATTAATCATTCCCTGGTTATATAGACTATAAATTTCATGTAATAGAATGACTAATTTATCGTTCAATTTTTGCTCATTACGGTAACTTACTTGTCTAAATTTATTAGAATCATATACTCCGATCATTTTACCACCAATCATAGCTAATATGCATAGTTCCCGATATGATAAATTTTGAGCACTCCTTAATAATGCATTTGCTTCACCTTTACCCAAATTTTGATAATTCTTAAAACTCAAATTAGCATACAAATTACCATAGTACTTAATTTTCTTTTCCTCATGTTCCCGTTGCGCTGCAAACAGCACTCCTTCAATGATTTCTTCTGCTGTATTTCGATCAGAGTTACAAGATTGGAAAAAATCATCATCCCGAAGTTGCTCACCAACTTTTAATTTATCTTGTATCTTATTTGCAGCATATGTGATAGCTAAACCAATTTTCACTTTTTCACGTGGTGCGAGCATCCGTTCTTTTAAATCTCCTCCAAGTTCTTTAAAAAGTCTTTGCACAACAGGAACACTGGCACTTCCTATCATAGCACCTGGCAGTCCACCTATAACAAATCCAAGAGCAGCCCCAGTTGCCTTTCCAGCCATATCTTCAGTAAGATTAATGAAATCTTTTACAGCCTCAAGATCTTCTTTTCTCAATTAAAGCACCATCCTAATATATTGGACTCTCGGGGACAGTTCCACCGATTCAGTCCTACCGTGCAATATTATAATTAAATAATTTCTTAAAAGAATAAGAACTCCTGCCAAATTAACAAAAGTTGGGCAGGAGTTCTACTTTTTCGCCACTACCAATGATATTTCTCCCCCCGGCTGATTTTAAACGCCCGGTATATCTGCTCTACCAGCAGCAGGCGGATCATCTGGTGGGTAAATGTCATTTTTGAAAATGACAGCCGTTCCTTGGCAGCGCCGAGGATGTTGGGGGCGAGGCCGAAGGCGCCGCCGATGGCGAAGGTGATGTCGCTTTGGCCGGCGAGGCCAAGGGCGTCCAGTTTGGCGGACAATTCTTCGGAGGAGGATGGTTTGCCGGCGACGTCCAGGACAATAAGGTAGCTGTTGTCCCGGACGGTCCTGAGCAGTCTTTCCCCTTCTTTTTCCAATACTTTTGCCTTTTCCGCCGGGGAAGGGTTATCCGGCATCCGCTCTTCGTCAATTTCAAGGATCTGCAGATGACAATAGGGGCCGAGGCGTTTGACGAACTCGGCGATACCGGTGGTAAGATATTTTTCTTTTATTTTACCGACAGCGGCAATGGTAATCTTCATTGCTGCTGAGTCGGCATTTCTTCCAGCAATACCTTTACGGTCTGCGTCTGATTATCACGAACAATAACCACTTCACACTTGCTGCCTACCGGCTGAGCATCTACCGCCGCCCGGAGGTCGGCTACACTGTTGGTTTCAGTCCCGGCGACCTTCAAAATGATGTCTCCCTCCTGGATACCGGCTTTGGCTGCCGGACCACCCTGGGACAGTCTTGCAACGTAGACCCCTTTGTCGATATTTAACTCATAGCCATAACGGGCAGCCGTGTTTTTATCTAATGCGCCTACGCCCAGATACGCCCGAACGACCCGGCCGTTATCGATAATTGCCTGCAAAATCGGCCTGGCTGTGTTTATGGGAATGGCAAAGCCGATCCCTTCCACACCCGCTACGGAAATTTTCGCGCTATTAATGCCGATCACCAATCCGTCGGCGTTAACCAGCGCTCCGCCGGAATTCCCCGGATTAATAGCGGCATCGGTCTGAATCAATTTAAACTTGCGTTCACCAATTTCAATGGAACGGCCCAAAGCGCTGATAACTCCGGCGGTAACGCTGCCTTTAAACTCCAAGCCCAAAGGATTGCCGATAGCAATCGCCGGTTCACCGACCAATAGGTTGTCGGAATTGCCAAAAGCAGCTGCCGGCAAATCGGTAGCATCAATTTTTACCACTGCCAGATCGGTGGCCGGGTCAGTTCCCAGGACTTTTCCGTTAAAAGTACGTCCATCCGCTAAAGAAACTGCGATTTCCTGGGCATTTTGCACCACATGATAGTTAGTGGCAATATAGCCATTGGAATCGAAAATAACACCAGATCCGCTGCCCTGCTGTACAAGAACTTTACGGTTAAAAAAGTCCCGGGCATAAGCCTTGTTGGTAATCCCCACAACTGCCGGACCAACGGCCTGAGCAGCCCGGACGATCGGTGTATTGCGTGATTCCGAAACCTGTGCCTGAGCAACAGACGGAAGCAGCATATTCTGAACCACAGTATTTTGCGGCGCCGGCTTAGCCATTCTCTCAGAACTGTAGCCCAAGACTATACTGCCACCGATAATGGCGCCAATGACAGCAACAATAAAGAAAGGGGCAAACCGTTTATAATGTTTATCCATTTTGTTCTCCTCCCTGCTATAGTTTTAAACTGGCAATCGAATCAGGGAATGTCATGTTGAGCTTCACTTCGGTGCCCAGCCGGCAGCCCTGTTCCTGTAAAATTTCACTTACCGTTTGTTCGGCAATCGCGGGACGGTTGTTCTCCTGGCTGAGATGAGCCAACATGACTTCCGTATGATTTTTCCGGGACAGGCGGGCGAGCAGCCACCCGGCGTCATTATTGGACAAGTGTCCTCTATTGCTCATAATGCGGCGCTTTAAATACAGGGGATAGCTGCCATTTTGCAGCATCTCCAGATCATGGTTTGCTTCCAGCACCATAATATCCGACAGGCTCAACGCTTTCTTGACCGTCTCGGTGGCAAAACCAAGGTCGGTGGCCACACTGCATTTTAGTTTCTGATGAAACAGATTAAAGCCCACCGGATCCGATGCATCATGGGAAATACTGAAAGGTTCGACCTTGACCTGACCGATTTCAAAGCTGTCATCCAGGATATTGCAGTTTTCTTCCGGTAGTAAATTCCGGCAATACATGGCACTCCAAGTATCCGGTCTGGCATAAACCGGCAAATGATACTTCTTCATTAATGTAGGCAGCCCGCTGATATGATCCCGGTGTTCATGGGTGATGAGAACTCCGTCCAGGTCCTGAATATCTGTCCCCGTATCCGCCATCTTCTTTTGAATTCGCCGAGCACTGATACCGGCATCGACTAAAATATTCGTATGATCGAATTTCAATAACGCAGCATTGCCGGTGCTGCCGCTGGCTAGCACATGAACTTCCATAGAAACTCCTTTATCAAACCTATATTTTTATTATTTTCGCTGCAGCGATTTAAAATCCTTCCCTGCCGTCAAATGGTCTATTCTTCTATTTTGTTCAACACCGCCTGACGAATTGACTTCGGTAAAGCAGACAACAACAAGTTGGTAATCTCCCGCTGTCTTCTTTTGGATTTGGCTTCAAACCGCAGGGTAAATAAGGGTTCGGTCACCGAAGCACGGATCATTCCCCAGCCGTCGCTAAACTCAATTCGCACACCGTCAATTCGATTGGGCCGAAATTTGTGTAACCTTTCCGCCACCTCAGCTAAAATAGCATCTTTATCCGCCCCCGGATAAGGAATGCGGATATCAGGCGTGGAAAGATATGCGGGAATAGCGTCTATCAACCCGGAGAGAGCTCCGTGGCGGGCGACAAATTCACAGACTTTAAGTCCGGCAAACATGCCGTCGTCATAGCCCAATTCCGAGAAAAAGAAATGGCCGCTGATTTCTCCAGCAAACAACGCTTTTTCGCGCAAAAAAGCCGCCTTGCTGAAGGTGTGTCCCGCCCGGGCCATGACCGGCCGGCCGCCGGCTTTGCGAATTTCCTCCGGTACGACCATGGAGCACTTGGCGTCATAAATAACCGTTCCCGGACCCTTCGCCAAATAATGCCGCGCCAGCAGCACCATAATATCATCATTATCCAGGGGGCGGCCATTTTCATCGACAAACCCGGCCCGGTCGCCGTCGCCGTCAAAAGCGACGCCCAGCGCAGCCCCGGTCTGTCGAACCATGTTCCCTAAATCGGCTAAATTCTCCGCCAAAGCCGGATTCGGCGGCCGGTGGGGAAAATTGCCGTCCGGCCAGCAATAGAGCTCCACTACATCATACCCCAGGGAGCGAAATAGTTTTGGCGCTATTGTTGCTGCAGCGCCGTGTCCCGCATCAACCACAACCCGCAAATTGCCGGCTTGTGCCTGCTTGGCCGTATGTTCGATATACGGGTCGATGATTGGCAAAAAGTCACTGCGGCCATCGCCCTGTACCCGAACGCCGTTTTGCACGAAGCTTTCAATTTCTTTGACATCCTGTTCCGTCACCGGCTGGGGACCCAGCACCAATTTAAAACCATTATAAGGGGCGGGATTATGAGACGCGGTCACCATTACCCCGCCGTCGGCGCCAGTGACCTGAAGTGCGTAATAAAACACCGGCGTAGCTGCGGTGCCGATATCAATTACCCTGCAGCCTGATTCCACCAGAGCTTGAATCATGCTCTGTTTCAAACCCGCCGTAGACAAACGGATATCGCCTCCGACCACGACTTTTCCCTTCTGTAATTTGGCCCCGACTGCCCAGCCAATTTGGCGGGCTATATCATCCGAAAGATCTTTTCCGGCGATTCCGCGAATATCGCACGCATGAAAAATACCCATACCATTTCTCCCTTCGCTGTTGCATTCATTGTAGCACTCCTGTTTAGCGGACACAAGAAGTCCCTGCCGGCCGAAACGCTCACCATTTTCCTCTCTAGGCATAAGATATAACAAATGCCGGCACCAACCAACAGTCTCTATAACAAAGGAGGTCCGCTAATGGCCAGCCCGGAAAAAATGATTAAAGCCGTTCTGGAAGAAATTCATCAAGACACGGCTCCGATTGCCCAGATTGTACAAAATCAGGATATTCTCATTGTCCAAAATAAAACAATTATCGATTTGCTGCAAAAGATTTATGCCCTGTTGGAAGCCAGAGAATAAGAAAAAATGAGAACGAGATACACCCGCCTTGGTATATCTCGTTCTCATTTCATATTCTGTACCGCCCAGCTGCGCCACGCAGTTTCATAAGCCAATTCATCCATCCCCAGACTGCTGTGAATCGCCTGCTCCATACTCTGACCGGCCTGCAGGCTGCTGATAACCCGATGCAGCTTATCGTCCCCATGAACTTCGGCGATATACCGCACGGCAGCAAAGGATTCGCGATAAGCCAGCGGCTGGTTAGGCAAATCATCAAAGCTGCGCTCCATTTCCGTCATTGAATATAGAGGACGACCCCAGGTATTATCCGTTGTCAGCCATTCATAGTGATTGACCTTGTACTCTACATACTGGGCAATCCCCTCGGTAAACCAGCGGGGGTAATTACCGTTGGTCAAATAGTCAAAAACTAAGTGGGTATATTCGTGAACCATTGGTCCGGAATGAATGAATTCTTCGACGGATGGACTGTCCTTCATCCAAACGTGAGGCGACAGCAATTGAATGACTCCGCCCCAGTATACGCCCATAGCGCTTTCGTCTCCCGACCAGCCGAAGGCCTGACGCAGTTCGTCTTTGTCATGATAAATCACAACCATAGTTTTTCCCTGCGGCACATATCCCATCGTACCGGTAACCGGCCGGTACGCCTCTTCCGCAGCCTTAGCCACCATCGGTACCACATCAGCATCCAGCGGTGAATATCTAATGATAAAATGTTCCGTTTCCTCTACCGCCAAATGACGAGTCTCAAACTCCACCTTTGTCTTTGCTGCCTGGCGAACCAGCGGATACAGCCACATTTGCGGCCGTGCCGGCAGGTGAAGAAAAAGCATTACGACAAAAGCAATGGCGATGAGACCGGTCATAGCAACCGCGTCATTATGTGTGATCATACGCATCCGGCACCCCTCCTTTATTGCAGCAACCCATTATAGCACAGGGGTCCGGCCTTGCCTACTTGTATTTTATGTAAACTATTTTATCAAATTCACTCCGGCACTGGTTCCCAGCCGGGTCGCTCCGGCTGCAATCAATGCTTCGGCGTCCGCCCGGGTTCTGATACCGCCGGCCGCCTTGATCCCAATCCGGCCCTGAGTCACTTGCTTAAGCAGTTGAACGTCCTGAACCGTTGCCCCGCCGGGACCGAATCCGGTAGAGGTTTTCACAAAATGAGCCCCACCGGCTAGTACGGCCCGGCAGGCCTGTTTTTTCTCTTCTTCCGTTAACAGCGCCGTTTCAATAATTACCTTGACTGTTTTTTCTTCCGCCGCTGTTACCACATTATGAATGTCCCGGATAACGGCTTCCCATAAACCAATTTTGGCCGCCCCCAGCTGAATCACCATATCCAATTCATCTGCCTTGTCCGCTATCGCCTGACGGGCCTCATATACTTTCACTGTCGTCGGAACGGCCCCGAGGGGAAACCCGATAACTGTTGCCACTTTTACACCTGTACCTTTGAGATGATGAACTGCTAAATCCACGTAGATGGGATTCACGCATACGGCGGCAAACTGATACTGAGCCGCCTCCTGACACAGCCGGATAATGTCTGCCGGCTTAGCCTCCGGTTTCAAATTAGTGTGATCAATATAACGGGCCAAATCCATATTATCACTCTCCCTGACAATATATTTCGCTGACAGCGGCACTTTTCCTGTCGCACGCCAAAAAACCCTGACCGGGAAATACCCGTCAGGGGCTGAGTGCTTCTTTACTATGCTTGCAAAATTTTTATAATCGTCAATTCCTTATTTTGTTCCAGGTCAATAAATTCGCCATCAACCGTACGCACCAGCGGACGATCAGCCATAAACCGGCCGGAAAGAACGACGGTTGCTTCCCGCCCGTCACTGAGCATAACAACATTGCCAATCAAATAATCCCGCACATTCAGCAGAAAAGTACTGCAAACAGGGGCATCCAGTTGGTGACCCATTTCATCGATCAACATTTCCACAGCAGCAAAGGGGGTTAAGCCGCGGCGGTATACCCGGTCCGAAGTCAGCGCATCATAAACATCACTAATGGCAACAATCCGGGCGGCATAATGGATTTCATCAGCCTTAAGCCCCTGAGGATAACCACTGCCGTCCAGCCGTTCATGATGCTGAAGAATACTCAACGCAACTGCCTTGGGTACCCCATTTGTCTGACGGATAAAATGATAACCAAAAGTACTATGCAGCCGCATAATTTCCATTTCATCCGCCGACAGCTTCCCCGGTTTGTTCAGGATATTCAAGGGAATCTGCGTCTTGCCCACATCATGCAGCAACCCTGCCAGAATGATGTCTTTCAGATCTTTCTCCTTATATCCCTCCCATTTTGCCAGGATGCCAGCGATGATTGCCACATTTACGGAGTGATTGAAGGTATAATCATCATCAATTCGACGCATCACGTGAAGCTGACTAAGAATACTGCCGGAGTGAACCAATGGCTCTATAGACTGATTCGCCAGCTCCCGCATCTTACGGAGGGGAATTTCCTTAAAATGGGAGATTGAGTCAAAAGCCTGCCGGACTTGATTTACCGTATCCTGATATTTTACCGACAAGCCATTGACACTGTCGGCAGCAGCTTTCGGGCTTCCTTGTTTATCTGCTACCACATCCAGCACGCATACGCCCCACTGCTGCAGCAGGCGAATCAAATTCACGGTAAGAATCGTTCCTGCCCGCAGCAGGAGCGTTCCGTCGTCAAGCAAATCCCGGGCCAACATCATATTCGGTGACACTTTCGTTATAACGCAACGCAATTCCTTAGCAGAAACCATAATCGGCCTCCGAAACTTTATAGTTGGCGCTTCCTATTTTTATCATAACATTATGAATTTTATTCGTCTACCTTTTTCACCACATTCTTCCAATGCAACAAGTCCTTGGCTTGTTGCCAAAGACTTGTTGTCGCATGTCCATCGTATTGTCCGGTTGCTTTTGGTTTAGTGGCTGCTTCCCTGACAGGCGGGGCATATCCCGTAAAAGTAGAACTGCTGGCCGGTCAGCCGGTAAGCAGTTTTTCCGGCGACCTGCCCGATAAACTCCTCAGCATCAATGCCGTCAAGGTCATCCACCCGGCCACACTGGATACAGCAAATATGGGGATGGCTGCTGGCATTGGCATCATAACGGAAACTGTCTTCTCCCACGTTAAGGGCTTGTACCAACCCAATTGTTTTCAGTATTTCAATCGTCTTATAAACGGTTGCCAGACTCATCGTGGGATACAGCGGCTGCAATTGGTTAAAAATCATTTCCACGCTGGGATGACTTTTTGTCCCGGCCAGTACATTATAAATGGCCAACCGCTGCGGCGTCACTTTAAACCCTTTATCTCTAAGTAACGCTGTAACACATATTTTTCCCATGACTATAACACCTGCTTTACAAATATACTTTTGGAAAATAATTATTACCTATTTCAGTTCTAATTTTACTGACCGGAAGAATTATTGTCAAGGAAAAACGTACCGCCAAATAGTCAGGCCCAGTGTATTATACACCGGGCCTGACTGCCGCACTAGATTTTTAGACTTTATTGCGCCTGACTGCCGAATTTATTTTCCGCCTGGGCAATATCCTGGGGATTGGCATTTTTGACATTATAGAAACCCTTTTGCTGCATCACATCAAACAATTTTTTTTGCTGGCTGTATACATCACCCAGTATCGTCATATAATCCCGGCGGAGTTGGTCATTATTAGCTTCCAAAATATATGTGTTAACCGACTCGGCCATATGCTTACTTTCATTCAGTGCTACTTGCAGCATGTCCTGATCGGTAAACTGCATGCCTTGCCCGTTATTACCGGCCTGCTGCTGATTTTGCTGTCCTGTCTGCGCCATTCTGATCACCTCTTCTTATTGTAATGTTTGACCGGCATTTAAGTGCCTGGATACGGATTGAAAGTTTTGCTGGTTTTTTTGAGCCATCTGCTGAAATAATTGTTTCGCTTGATTATCCTGTAGATTGCCGGCAAAGTAATTCAACGTCTTCACATAGGTTTGCTCCATGGTGAGAAAGTCTTCCAGCTGCATTAATTCCTTTGATGACAGCACCCTGATCCCCCCTTTTCTTCAACTTCACCCTTAGCATGCGCTATAGTTCTGGCGAATATTCCTCTAAAAAAGCCGCTAACGCATTTTTTCGCTGCTTGGCTAAACGTCTCTGATCCCCCGCTGCCTTTTTTGCCGCTAGGTATTACATATTATGTTATCTTCAAATTTATGTGACAAAAATCAAACAACGGCAGAATCAAAAAAGATTCTGCCGTCCGCACGCTGTTATTTTAAACCAAGTATGTCCTTAATTCCTTTAATTTGGCTTTTACTTACCGGAATTTCCATATCCGGCACGCCTTCTACCTTGAGCCAGTACGTTCCCTTGAACCAGGGGATAATCTCTTTCACTTTATCCAAATTGACGATATAGCTTTTATGTACACGGACTAATGATGTATTCAGCAGCCGTTCTTCCAGTTCCGCCAACGTACCGCTGTAATAAAACCGGTCGCCCGCTGTTACGACCGTCACACTCCCGGACTGGGTGGAAATATAGACAATATCATCGTAATCCACCAATAATATTTTACCGTTTCTTTCCACAGGAAGTTTCGCTATAATAATTTTGCTCTTAGTCAGAACCGTATCCACCCGCTTGGCAGCTTCCGCCCACTCCTGGGGATGATATTCCCGAATCCGCCCAATGGAGCGTCGAATTCGTGCTTGCTCAAATGGCTTTAACACATAGTCAACGGCTCCCACTTCAAACGCTTTTACTGCGTACTCATCATATGCGGTGGCAAAAACAATAAGAGCGTCCGGCACAACAGTTCGCAAGACAACAGCCGTTTCCAGACCGCTCAATCCCCGCATTTCCACGTCAAGAAAAATAACCGCCGGTTTTTCCCGAGCGGCCAGCCGAATGGCCTCCGGTCCGCTGTCAGCTTCACCGACAATCGAGATCCCCTCTTCCTGGGATAAAAGATACTTTAATTCATCTCTGGCCGGTGCCTCGTCATCTACAATCAAAGTTCTGATCACAGTTCTCCCCCTCTTCATTTCTCCAAATGGGAAGTCGCATAGTAACCGTTGTTCCGCTGCCTAATATACTGCAAAGACTCACTCCAAATTCAACGCCGTACTGGCCCCGGATTCGCTCGTGAACATTGGATAACCCAATGCTGGTATCGGAAGGAGCGGTTAAGGGATGATACTTAGTCAGATCCATGCCGACACCATTATCAGCGACGCTGATAATAATCATGCCGGCATCTATGGATGCCTGAATCACAATATGACCCCCTTCCGCCTTCGGCTGCAGTCCATGGTTTATCGCATTTTCCACCAGCGGCTGAATAATCAGGGAAGGGATCAGGCATCGCTCGGTCTCAGGCGCAATTTTTTCCTCAATCGTCAGCTTGTCCCCATGACGGGCTTTTTCAATCGTCAGATACGCTCTTACCTGAGCCATTTCTTCAGCAAGAGTAATGTTTCTCCCGGTTTTATGCAGAGTATAGCGAAAAATGGCACTGAGTTTTAATAATAGTTCTCTGGCCTGATCCGGTTTGGTACGAATCAGCGAAGTAATCGTATTGAGTGTATTGAACAAAAAATGAGGATTAATTTGAGCATACAGAGCTTTCATCTTCGCTTTCGCTGCCAGCTTCGACTGACGGTCAATTTCCGTCAGTTCCAACTGGGTGGAAAACAAATGGGCCAAACCGGAAGCGAACATCCTGTCGGCAAAACCAATGGCGCCGTCACGAACATAATACAACTTTAAAGCGCCGATGGTGGCACCGGACCGTTTCAACGGTACCACAGCAGCGCTGGCCAGCTTACAGCCGGGATAATCGCAGCCAATTTCCGACTGGTGCTGGGCAATATACATTTCACCGGATGCCAATACCTGCCGGGTAGACCGGGTTAGCCCTATTTTATGAGCATGATGTTCGGCCTCTGCGCCGACAAAAGCCAGCACATGTTCATTATCCGTAACCGATACGGCATCATATCCGCCGGAATTATAAATAATTTTCGCCGTAGCCTGGGCCGATCGTTCATCCAGTCCCTGCCGCAGATAAGGCAGCGTTTTGGTAGCAATATCCAACGCTTTCCGTGACTGCTTCGCTCCCTCCATTTCCTGCGAGGCCATCGCCGTTTTCACAATCAGCAGAAAGACGGCCAGACCTAACGAATTCGCTGTTATCATCGGCATGGCAATCTGCTCTACCAGCGAGTGAGCCATGGCATAGGGCCGGGCAGTTAATAAAATAATCCCCATCTGCATGATTTCACCGACCATGCCCGCAGCCAACGCAACCCACCAGGGAATCGGCCGGGCCGGATACCAGCGGTGCACCAAGCCGGCCAGCAAGCCTTCGCAGACATTAGCCAGCCCGCAGGAGAAAGCAGTAAATCCACCCTGAAAATAACGATGTCCGCCGGCAATAAGACCGGTAGCGACCCCCATAACCGGCCCGCCTACCAAGCCGGCGGCCATTACGCCAATCACCCGGGAATTCGCCAGCGCATCATTAATCGGAATACCGGCATACGTCCCTAAAATTCCGATACAGCCAAAAATCAGGATCAAAAGCACCCGCTCTCGCACCTCAACCTGCCGATAAATGATCTGGCGAAACATAGAGGTTTGGGACAGCACAAAGGCCAGCGTAGCCATAATACTCATTCGTTCTATCATTTGAACCAATAGGGAACTTTCCAATCGTCTCACCCCTGTTCTTACAGAATATCATCTTTTCAGAGCAGTCGCAATATAGGCATTAGGTCCTTTAGGCACAGGACTATAGTCGCTTATTTTCCACGATAATCCATGGTATAATTGATCTAGAGTATGGCATTTTTATCGAGGTGCTAATATGCGAATTGAACAGGCAAAATCCGGAATGATTCTTACTGAAGATATTATTGACGACCGCAGCAATCTTCTGCTGGAAAAGGGAATGGCTTTAACGGAACGCTATATACATCAATTAAAAAGGCTGGGTTTTACCCTGCTGCCGGCCATCGATCCCCAAGCTCCTGTCTGCAAACCGGCTCCGGTCATTTCGACTGGTCTCCGCCGGGAACTGACTTCTTGTTTTCGTACTTTGTTTGCCATGAAAACGGCGGCATTTCTGACACCTAAACTGCAAAAAATACAAATTCGCCAAATTCATCAGACCACTGACCGGGTAATCAGCGAAATCGAAACAAATCTGCCGCAGATTCTCAGTGTTCAGGTACGCCAGCCCGATCCGGATGAAGTCAACCACGCAATCAATGTTTGTCTGCTTTCGGTAATCACCGGCTTTGGTCTGAAGCTGTCCAGACCGGTCTTATCGGATTTGGCGATGGGCGCTTTGCTGCATGATCTGGGCAAATCCATTCTGCCGATGGTCGATCATAAATTGGTTAACAGCCCCAGACTCCACACCCTGTATGGAAAAAATCTGCTCCTGAACCACAAACTGCATCCGGTCATCGCCCGTATTGCCGCCGAACATCATGAAATGTATGACGGATCCGGTTATCCTCTGGGCCTGACCGGCAGCGACATGCATCCATTATCGCGAATTGTGGCAGTCGCCAATTACTTTGATAACGCTTTAAAGCAGGCGGAAACCGGCGGCACTCCCCGGCAGGAAGTAGTCGAAGATATGCTGGCATCCGGCAACACTCAGTTTGACTTGAAGGTACTACGAACTTTCCTGCATACGGTAACCATTCATCCTGTTGGCAGTCTCATCTGCTTAAATACAGGGCAGCAAGCTTATGTTCTGGAAAATCATCCTCAGTCTCCTTTACGCCCGCTGATCCGGATGAAAGACGAAACCGCTGCCATTATTGATCTTATTGATAAACCGACAATTCTCATTACCGGTTTTATTGAAGAGTAAACAGAACAGGATTTGGCTTCTGCCAAATCTTGTTTTTTATTCTATCCCCGCATTCCCTCTGCTTTTACCGCAGCAGCCAAAAAATCTCCGCTCATGCTGCCGACAAGCTCCTGGATAAATTCGACTAAAATTCAGCTGGAGTACAAACTCCACCTGAATAAAGTCTCATTTGATGCTATAATAAACAGAAATAACTGCAAAGCTGGTGAATTATATGCTGCTTACCGATATACCCGCTCTAATCGCCCGGGAACTGACAGTCAAAACTTATCAGGTCACTGCCGTGATTAAACTTCTGGATGACGGCAATACCATTCCCTTTATTGCCCGCTACCGTAAGGAAGCCACCGGCGAACTGGACGAAGAGCAAATCCGCACTACCCAGGAGCGATTGCAATATCTCCGCAATCTCATCAAACGCCAAGAAGAAATTCTCGGCAGTATTGAAGAACAAGGCAAACTGACGCCGGAACTGACTGCTGCCATCTCCGCCGCCGATAAACTGCAGGACTTAGAAGACTTGTATCTTCCCTTCCGTCCGAAAAAGCGCACCCGGGCCCAGATTGCCCGGGAAAGAGGGCTGGAACCATTGGCTGAAACCATTCTGGCCCAAAAACTAACCAGCGGCGATCCGTTAACAATAGCCGCCGGGTTCGTCAATCCGGAAAAGGAAATTGAATCCCCGGAAGCAGCCTTAGCCGGAGCCAGTGACATTATTGCCGAAACAGCAGCGGAGCGGGCTTCCATCCGTGCTCTGATTCGCAAGCTGCTTTGGCAAAGCGCCGAACTCAGCAGCGAATTGGCTGTATCGGAAGCAGAAGGAAAAGATTTCCTCTCCTATAAAGAATATCATGAGCCTGTCCGGCGCATGCCATCCCATCGAATCCTGGCCGTAAACCGGGGTGAGAAAAAAGAACTGCTGAAGGTACATCTGCTGGTGGATCATGAAGCCAATATTGCAAAAATCGCCGCCCAAGTCATTACCGGTCCTTCTATTTTCAGCAGTATTCTTCACTCGGCTGTCAGCGACGGCTATAAGCGACTGCTGTTTCCTGCCCTGGAACGGGAAATACGGGCCTTACTGACCGAGAATGCCGAAAAGCAGGCCACCCGGGTATTCGGTCTTAATTTGCGGCAGCTTCTCCTGCAGCCGCCTTTGGCCGGACATACCATCATGGGGCTGGATCCCGGCTATCGCACCGGCTGTAAAATGGCGGTTGTCAGCCCCACCGGCGCTGCCCTGGCGACCAGCACCCTATATCTGACCAAAAGTGACGCCGAGAGACGGCAGGCAGCGGAAATCATCCTGTCCGTCATCAAAAAATACGGTGTTACTCTCCTGTCCATCGGCAACGGCACCGCCTCGTTTGAAACAGAAGAATTTGTCGCCGAATTGATTGCCGCCCACAACCTGAATCTACATTATTTGATTACCAATGAAGCCGGTGCTTCCGTTTATTCGGCCTCAAAGCTGGCGAAAGAGGAACTTCCTGGTTTGGATGTTTCCCTGCGAGGTGCCGTTTCCATCGCCCGCCGGGTGCAGGACCCTCTGGCCGAGCTGGTAAAAATTGATCCCAAGTCCATTGGCGTCGGCCAGTATCAGCATGACGTGAACCAGAAAGAACTGGGCACCACCCTGAATAACGTCGTCGAATCAGCAGTCAATCATGTGGGAGTGGAATTAAATACCGCTTCCATCGAATTATTGAAACATGTCTCCGGCGTTAACGCCAGCGTCGCCAAAAACATTGTCGCCTTCCGTGACAAACAAGGCACCTTCAGCAGCCGGGCCCAGCTGTTAAAGGTGCCGCGCCTGGGTCAGGCCACCTTTGTCCAGTGCGCCGGATTCTTGCGACTCCAAGCTGCCGAAAACCCCCTGGACAACACCCCGGTCCATCCTGAATCCTACTCTCTGGCCGAAGCTATTTTGACCGGGCTGGGCTTTACTCCTGCCGGTTTAAAAGAAAAAACCACACTAAAAGCCATCCAGCAAAAAGTACAGCGGGTTGATGCCGCTCAGTTGGCGGCCAAACTGGGAGCCGGCGAGCCCACTGTACGGGATATTCTGGCCGCCCTGTCGAAACCGGGCCGTGACCCCAGGGAAGATCTGCCGGCGCCCATGACGCGGAAAAACATCGTCAAATTATCGGATCTTACTGCCGGCACCATTGTCAAAGGCACCGTCCATAATGTAGTGGACTTCGGCGTTTTCGTTGATATCGGCATCAAGACCAACGGCCTCATCCACCGCTCCGAGCTCAGCCGCAAGCCCTTTCGTCATCCTCTGGACGTAGTGTCGGTCGGCGATATCATCGATGTGATGATCCTCAGCGTCGATGAAGCCCGGGGCCGTATCGCCCTAAGTTTAAAACAAGTACCGACGCCGGTACTGTCTAAATAATAAAAGCCGCTAATGCGGCTTTTATTATTTAGACAATATTTGTTTGACATAAGCAACATCCTCGGCGATGCCATCGAGGTCTTCCGCACACTGCTGCCCGTACTCAACCACAATGTCCGCCTGGGGCGTATACTGTTGATACCAGCAAAAAAACTTTGCGATATCCAACGTTCCCTGGCGGATGCGATTATGCTGATCTTCGTATCCGTCATTATTGTGGACGTGATAGGCAGTAATTTTATGCGCCAATTTCCCCATGACATGGTGCAGATCCCAGCCGTTGGCATGGGCATGACCCACATCCAGCAAAATATCATCCGATATCCGCTCCGCCATACTAATAAACTGTGCTTCATCAAATAACATATTTCCCCGGGACATAACTCCCGCATTTTCAACTGCCAGTTTGGCCCCGAAATATTCGGCCTCGCACCGCAGCTTCACAAGATTCCGGGAAGAATTTTTTATCATTTCATCCCGATGCCGGGGGTCCACCCGGCAGTTATTGTGATGATAGACGATATAGCGGCTTTTCAGCTGCCGGGACAGGGCCAAAGTCCGCCGAAAGTAATCCATGGTCCTGGCATACTCCTCCGTTCCCTCCGGCTTGCTATGTTCGGTATGAACATAAGGACCGTGCAAAGAGTTGGGATAACACCGAAATCTCTCCATACCTCTTGTCACTTCGTTACAAAACACCTGACTGTGCCATTCCGGAAACAGCTCAATGCCGAGAAGCGGATCACCGATTTTGTCTATAAGCCCGAAAATCAAATGCAGCTGTTCCGGCTTATACAGATTGGTACTGATATAAATTCTCATGATATACCTCCGGATAGCCAATATTCTCCTGCGTCTGCCGGTCAAAAACATGAATCTTGCTTACATCCGGCTTAAACCACACCGGTTCACCCGGTTCCAAGCCCGTCTCATCGCATATGGCGATGGCTTCCCTGCCCTCCATCGCAAAATAAACACCGCAGCGATTACCATACTCTTCGACATATTTAACGGTACCGGCAAAACTGTTCTCTATTTTGTCCCTCTCCAGCCGGATATGCTCCGGTCGAATCCCCAGGTAAAATTCCCGACAGCCGTTTTTGCCAATATGGGCATTCCAAAAATCCGGCAGTTTAATCGTTTGTTTGCCAAGGCGAATGGATCGGTCTGCATAGCAGGCCGCAAAAATATTGGTCGGCGGCGAACCGATAAACTTGGCCGTAAAAACATTAGCCGGCCGGTTATACACATTGTGAGGCGTATCAATCATCTGGAGCCGTCCTTCGTGCATAAGGGCAATCCGCTGACCGACTGTCATGGCTTCCACTTGGTCATGGGTAACATAAACAAAAGTCTGCTGATAGGCCTGGTGAATTTTAACTAATTCTTTCCGGGCATGACCTCTAAGCTGGGCATCCAGATTGGAAAGGGGTTCATCCAGTAGCAGCACATCGCTTCGCTTCACAATAGCCCGCGCCAGTGCCACGCGCTGGCGCTGACCACCCGACAGATCTCGCGGCTTCCTGTCCTCTAGTCCGTTCAGTTCCAGCATATCCAAAGCGGACTGAAGCCTTTGGCGAATTTGTTCCCGGGGCAGCTTTTGTATTTTCAGTCCATAGGTGATATTATCCGTCACCGTCATATGGGGAAACAAAGCATAATTCTGAAACACCATGCTTACATTCCGCTCACCGCTGGCTACATCGTTCACCCGCTGTCCGTTCATGTACAAGCTGCCGGAAGTGATGTCCTCCAAACCGGCAATCAGCCGCAGCGTGGTAGATTTTCCGCAACCGGAAGCGCCCAGAAGAATCAGCCGTTCTCCCGGCTGAATGGTCAAATTCAGATTTTTTATGACTTTGGTTTTAGCATAGGATTTGCATACATTCTCAAAAACGATTTTCTTCATATCGACCCTGCCCTTCTTTTTAAATTTCATCCTACCCCTTAATTCCGGAGGAAGTAAACGTGCTAATGATGTAGCGTTGAAAAACAAGATAAAGCGCCAGCGGGATAAGCATCGTGATTACCGACACCGCCATGGCAATTGTAAAATCCGTGCCGCCTTCGGAGCTGATAAAAAGCTGCAGGGCAAGCGGCAGCGTATAATTGGCTTTATCCTTAAGAATTAATACCGGCCAGACATATTCATTCCAGGAATTGATAAAAAACATAATACCCGTAGAAACGATGGCTGGTTTTACAAGCGGCAGCACAATTCCCCGCAGAATTCTCAGGTGCCCTGCCTGTTCAAGGTGGGCCGCCTCGATCAGTGAATAAGGAATCGTCCGCATCGCCTGCCGGATCAGAAAAATACCGGTGGCGTCACTGAGCTGCGGCAAAATGACCCCAATAATATTATTTCTGAATCCCAGCTGGGATACGGTCAGATAATTAGGGATCATCGTAACCGTAAAGGGAATAAAAATCGTGCTGATCAGAATAAAATACAAAACATTTTTCCCCTTGAAGTCAAGATAAACAAAAGCATAGGCCGCCATAATCCCGGTAATGATCTTAAAAGTCGTTACCGCCACGGCAATCAGAAAGGTATTCGTCGTAATCTGCACCAGAGGCAGCTGGGAAAACACCTGCAGGTAGTTGCCAATTGTGGGATGATGGGGGATCAGGCCGAATACGTTATTATACGCCTCGCTTAATTCCTTGAAAGAGCTGGAAATGGCAAAAACAATCGGCAGCAGCGAAAGGAATAAAGCTGTGCACAGGAGGATATGCCATAGGGTGTCATGGTTATTTCTCATAATAAATACCCTTCTCCACATACTTGAATTCAAGAATCAGCATTGCCACGAACAGTGCCATTGTGACAATGGCAAAAGCAGACGCATACCCGGCGTGGTAGAGAGTAAAGCCCTCCTGATAGACCTGATAAATCGCGTTGGAACTGGCATTATCCGGACCGCCCTGGGTAACCACCTTGATCGGAGTAAAAACATACTGCAGTCCCTGGACAACGGTCATAATAAAAATATAGATGCCGGTAGCGCTGCTCATCGGCAGAACGATATCAAAAAAAATCCGGTGCGGCGGCACATTATCAATCCGGGCCGCTTCAATGACTTCTCTGGGTACCCCGCTCACTCCGCCGAAGATGACAATGAAATTATAGCCAAACACTTTCCAGGTGGTAATCATGCTCAGCACAACGATAACCAGCCCCTGAGTCTTGCTCCAGACGGGCATGGCGATGCCAAAGAACTTGGCAATAATAGCCACCGGGCCGGAAACGGGATTCAGAATCCACAAATATAAGATAGAGCCGACGACAAGGGAAATCACACTGGGCAGGAAAAACGC
The DNA here is from genome assembly GCA_039680175.1 of Veillonellales bacterium. NCBI lineage: Bacteria > Bacillati > Bacillota > Negativicutes > Veillonellales > Veillonellales bacterium. Next base: position 19,119 of record JBDKTO010000091.1, read on the forward strand.
ACTTTTATAAAATTCCCGCCCCCGCTTGATTACAAAAGACAAAATAAACGCTAATGCGTAAGGTGCCGCGCAATTAAGCACCAGCAAAATTATAATGTAGGCCAAAGTATTTTTTAATACCAAATAGGTCAGCGGGTCTTGGAACATGGCAATATAGTTTTTCCAGCCGACAAAGGCTTTGATCGGCTTAATCATATTCCAATCAAACAAACTTAAATAAACCGTATAGAAAAGCGGATAAAACATAAAAACCGCAAAGACAAGTACCGCCGGCAAAATAAAGCCGTAGGCCATTAACGTGTCCCGGGTAATCAGCTGATACCGGCCTTTTTTTCCCATTCTGCTTTTTCACCCCTCTTTGTATCATGCCAGCGTGTCAAAAAACGGCGGTCCAGATATTCTTCTGCATCCACCGTTTTCAACATTTCTCGTTATTCCGTCTTCGCTCCGGGGAGCTCCTGTAAACGAACTTTCTAATTCAGCAGTTCATTGATTTTTGTCTGGGTTGTCGTCAAACCCTCTCTGGCCGAAATGCTGCCGCTTAAAATCCGGTCCCTGACATCAAGCAGCAGCTGCTCGGCCTGAAGTCCCGCATCTCCCGGGAAAGAAGTCCACGGCACCACGCCGTCCATTTGTGTCGTAGCGGCTGCCATCATCTTATTTTCTGCCAAAAAGCTTTTCAGACCATTGTCAGCTTCCGCTACACCTTTGCGCGGCGGCACATAGCCGGTGCCTTTCGTCCACGCCGCCATGGATTCAACACTATAAAGATATTTTTCAAACTCCCATGCCGCTTTCTGTTCCGCTTCCGACTGTGCCGTAATAGCCAGAAAACATCCGCCTGCCGGCAGCCGCTTCGTTTTGCCCTGCCAGGAGGGCGAATTGATTGCCGCAACATCAAAGGCCGCGCCCTTTTGGACATTCGCTCTTTGAGCGATAGTTGTGTATAACATGCCTACATTTCCGTCAATAAAGGACTGTACGCCCTCACCCCAGGAAATATGCAAGGCAGATTTTGTTTTCGTAACCATATCGGCATAGGCTTCGTAAGCCTGAATCCCTTCTTCCGACGCAAAACTGGCTTTGCCGTTTGTCATCATTCTGGCACCGTTGCTTTCCAAAAGAGCCTGCTGCGCCCAGTTGTCGGCAGGTTCCTGCATATAAAAGCCGTATTTACCGGTTTTCTCCCTAATGGTATTCGAGAATTGGATCAATTCTTCCCAGGTTTTTGGTCCGTTTTCATCCAAACCGGCTTGACGCAAAAGATCTTTGTTGATATACAGCACCGGATTACTCAGGGAATAGGGAATCCCCACCTGAGAGCCTTTGCTGTTTTTCGCAAGACCTAAAATATTGGGCAGGAAATTGTCCTGTAAATACGTTTTGTCCTGCGGAAAATGAGCATCAATAATTTTTTGCGGATCAACATAATTGAAGTTATTGGAGAAATAGTCTAAAAATGCCCAGCCGATCTGGACGACCGCCGGCGATTTTCCGGCAGCTACCTCGGCCTGCAGATTCTGCATCAGCCCTTTATACATATCTGGATTGTAGCGGGCCACGACCTCCACGTCCTTACTCTGTGCATTAAAATCCTGAACCAGTTGTTCTACCGTTTTGCCTCCCTGGGTTTCCGCATTCACGTGCCAATATTCAATCTTGATTTTTTTGTTATCGCCCGCCGTATTATTGGAGTTTGAAGCGCCACAGCCTGCCAGCAGCATTGTACTGAGCAATCCAATAGCTGCTGCTTTTACGATATTTTTTCTCATTCTGTACTTCCTCTCCTTTTAATCTTATCTTTAGTATAGCGGCATAGGCTGATGCAAAAGTTAAGCCAATGTAAATTTTATGTAAAAATTGATTCATCTTCCAACCTGATTTCCCACCTGTACGTTCACTGTCGCCCGCAGTTCCCCAGCACTGAAATCGGCTAACTAAACAGCAAAAAACCGGACGCAGCGCGTCCGGCTTTTTGCTACATACTCCTTTTGTCCCGATTGCGAAAACGGATCCATAAATAGCGAATCCCCATAATCACAGCGGCCAGAATCAAAATATTAAACAACAGACCGAAAATGGAAGACATCGCCCCCATCTGGCCAAACCCCAGCATGTGGCTCAACAGACCGCCCATAAGCATACCTCCGCCAAACATGCCGGCACTGCGCCAGAAGCCGCCGCTGCTCGACGGATTGTTGGCCGGCGTTGTTCCCGGTTTGTTCTGCGCGGCGGCCGGAGCCTTATCGCTATAGCTACCGGCTGGTGCCGACGGCTTATATTGGGAATTAGGCGTCGCCGGTGATGTCTGCCTGACAGCAGGAGACGTTGTTGATGTGGATGACCGGGGCGTCGATGAACGCGAGCCGGAACTGCTGACGGCGGCAAAACAAAAAGAGTTGAATGCCAATAGCAGCACGGCGGTTAACGCAATGATCTTTTTCATGCTATGTTATTCCTCCTTGTGAACTTTCACATCTTCCGGAAAAGCGTAGATGGCAGCCAGATTCGGCAGTTCTCCCCGCAAATACCGGTCGATATCATGAATATCAATAAAGAAAGAGCAATCCACCTGCAAATAGCCCTGTTCCTTGTCGTTAGTAAGTCCCTTCAGGTGATCCCGTAAGCGGATGCATTGTTCCTCCGCTGCCTTTACCTCCAATTCCACCAGCGGTACGCCGTAGTTCTTCAGTACTTCCTGCAGCGTGATTCGTTCGGACATAAGTATTCTCCTCACTTTCATTCATCATTTATCGGTTCCGCTACCATTGGCTTTATTATATCCCATCGTCCGTATCTTGTCGTCACCCCCTTTGCATTATACTTTCAGCGGCGGCCTCTGCCCAGATCCTGCAACACAACAGTGCCGAAAAACAAAGCCAGCATCGTGGTAAAAAAAAGGGCGTCATTTACATGATAATCAAAAGCGGCACCAAACATTTTTAACCCGATAACGGCAATCAGCACATAGGCTGCTGTCTCCAGTCCGGGGAACCGCTTCAGCAAGGTTAAAAAAACCTGAGCCACTCCCCGCATCATCGCCACTCCCAAAATTCCGCCTAAATAAAGAACCCAAACCTTCTCACTGACGCCAAAGGCTGCCAGGATGCTGTCGATGCTAAAAGCAATATCCATGATCTCCACCGTCAGCACCGTACGCCAAAATCCCAGCCGTTTAACCGTAACCCGGCGCTTTTTCTGATTGCGTTCCCGAAAATGCTGAAGGGGAAGCCACAACAGATACAGAGCGCCAATCAGCTTGATCCACCAGATATGAATCAGAAAAAGGCCAATGCCTATGGCGAGAAAGCGAAATAAATAAGCACCTAAAATGCCGTAAAATAACGCTTTGCGCTGCTTTTCCGGCGGCAGATGATTGACCATCACCGCCAGTACCAGAGCGTTATCGGTTGACAACAATCCCTCCAGCATAACCAGGGTGCCAATAAGTCCCCAGCTCATTGGATCGGCTAATTCACTCCAGAATTCGGCAAAAGAAAAAAATCCGGCGAAGTTATTAAGCATTGCCTGTAAAAATTCACTGATCAATTTTCTCTCCCCCCCATTCGGCTAAACTCTGTCCATTTCCCCAAATAAAAACGAGACTCTTTTTATGACTGTAGAAGTCATCAAAAGTCTCGTTAATTGACTGTCGTCAATGACAATGCCAGACGCCCAGGCGTCGCGGTTGTTGACATTGTCCTCCCTAACTACTCCCTCAAGATGTTACATTTGCATTGTATATTACTCCTTGGCAAAAGTCAATCCTCAAATGCTTTGCCATGTTTAAATATCCCGCAGGATTACATAGTCTTCATTTTTACGAAAGTTGTCCCGTATATCGGCGATCAGAGTCTCGGCTGATGCACTGAGCAGCACCACCTGACCGTGAAGAGCGCTTACCAGAGTGTCATCCTCCAATTGTTTTACGTTCATAGCCGTATTCAGCAGTGCCCCTCTAAGACCGGCATAGCTGGTGAGCGCTCCCACTGCCAAGTCGCCGGCAGTGAGGGGATGAATCCTGCCCAGCAGGGACCGGCTGATTTCCAGCACCTCTAAACAGGCGCGAGCCGTTACCAGAGGAACTTCCGCCGCCTCCCGCAGAGCATTCTGAAAAGCAGTCCGAGCAATGGTACTGTCTTTTTCCCTTGCGCGGTAAACCTCCAGCAATTGACGCAGGACAGCCGCGTCCCGATCAATCAGCTGCTCCAGTTGTTGATGCAATTTGGCCAAGCAATTCTTTTTTTCCGTAAAAAGCACAGACTCTCCCGCAAACTCCGGACAGTTGCCGGAAACCTGAAGCACCATTTCCAGCAGCCCGGCCCCAGTCAGCCCGGATAAAGCGGCCACACTGCCGCCGCCAGGCGGTGGCGTAGCTGCCGCCAGCTTTTCACTAAACTCATGAATTGACAATTGATGCAGCATAATACCTCTCCCCATAATCTAGCAATATGATTACGATTTGCTCACTCAATATTGATTACAATTATCCCTACGTTATATTCTACCAAATTATTCTAATTAATTATACTATAATTTTTACAAATTCGACATTTTTTCGTACCTCCTTGCTTACTTAAATCAGAACACTCAACAGGAAAATGGAAAAAAATCGCGAAATTAAATTTAAAAATGGATATTTTGCAGAAGGTTCGCTTTCTCGCAAAAACTATAAGGAGTATTTATGGAAAAGAAACTGCTGTTTGCTTTAGATATCGGCACTCGCAGCGTAGTCGGCCTAGTCGGCGAACAAACCGAAACCTCCATACGACTATTGGCGACCGAACGCCACGAGCATCATACCAGAGCCATGCTGGACGGCCAGATTCACGACGTACCGGAAGTCGCCAGCGCCCTGGCAATTGTGAAATCCCGTCTGGAAGATGATTGCGGTCCGCTAAAAAAAGTCGCGGTAGCGGCCGCCGGCCGGGCACTGTGCACCATCACCTGCAGTGCGGAAAGCGAAGTCCAGGGCAAGGGGCTGCTAACGGCCGATGACGAACAAACCTTAGAACTGTCTGCCATTCAGGCCGCCCAGCATCAATTGGCTACTTCCGGCACTGTCAGCGACCCCACCGGCTATTATTGTGTCGGCTATAGCGTTGTTCACTTTACTCTGGACGGAACGATCCTAAAAACATTAGTCGGACAACGGGGTAAATCCGCCGGAGTAGAACTCATTGTCACCTTTCTGCCACGTCAGGTTATTGATTCCCTGCAGTCCGCACTGCTTAGCGTTGGACTGGAAATGGATACCCTGACACTAGAGCCCATCGCCGCCATTAGCATCCTGATCCCGCCGACTATGCGTCATCTCAATCTGGCCCTGGTGGATGTAGGCGCCGGCACCTCCGATGTGGCCATTACCCGGGAAGGTTCCGTAGTCGGCTACGGCATGGTACCCTGCGCCGGCGATGAAATTACCGAAGCCATTTCTCAGCAGTATCTCCTCGATTTTAACGTAGCCGAAAAAGTCAAACGGCAATTAAACGGCAAGCATAAAAAGGTCACCTTCACCGATATATTAGGCGCAGTACAAAAAGCGCCTGTTAGCGACATTATCGCCGGCCTGTCGCCCCATGTGGCAGAATTGGCTCAGGCCATTGCCGGCCAAATTCTGACTCTGAACAAAACCGCGCCTCAGGCGGTATTGCTGGTCGGCGGCGGCTCTCTGACACCCATGCTGCCGGAAGCTTTGGCCCAAGCCCTGGATATTCCGGCTTCCCGCGTGGCAATCCGCCGTCCGGATTCCATAGAAGATATTGTCGATATCCCTGAAGACCTCTGTATGCCGGATGCGGTAACTCCCCTGGGAATTTTAAAACTATCCGGCAGCCGTACTTTGAACTTTGTAAATGTCACCTTGAATGGCCAGGCTTTACATTTATTCAACCTTGGTCAGCTTACCGTTGCCGATGCCTTGCTATCAGCCGGCATTCATATCCGAAGCCTACAAAGCAAACCCGGCCTGGGCGCAACCATCAGCGTCAACGGACAAACTCAGTTTATCCGCGGCAGCCGCGGTAAGCCGGGCAGCATCCTGCTCAATGACAAACCCGCCGTCTATACCGATCGTCTTAATGAAAATGATGTCATCACCGTTACCAAGGGGACGGACGGTACCGCCCCGGTTGTCACCCTGGGTGAAGTCGTTACACTTCCTCAGCCGCTGTCGGTGTCAGTCAACGGCACAAAGTACCAGCTGCCGCCCCTGCTGACACTGAATGATGCCCCGGCAGAAGCCGCTACCCCTCTGGCCGACCGGGACAAAGTAACCTGCCGTCTGCCAAAAACTCTAGCTGAAATACTGACACTGACCAAAACCCCCAGCACACCCCTGCACTATACCTACAAAGTAAACGGAATCGAACGGACCTACAGCGTATGGCCAAAATATATTGTGGATGACGCTCCGGCCACCGCTACTACCTCTATACCGGCAAACAGCGCCATTCAAAGCGTCCCGGCTCCCCTTCCCACCTTGCAGGAAATATTGGGGCTTTCCGACCCGGCTGACGATACCATTCAAGTTACTTTTAACGGTACCGTCTGCGGCATTCCTCTTCGGCGCTATCAATTTGCCGTTAACGGACAACCAGCCCAGCTTACCGATAAAGTTCCAGACAGCAGCGCCATTCAGTACACCTGCCTGGAACAGCCCCATCCCATGATCAGCGATGTGCTGCTGGCTGCCGAATTCAACCCCGGCAGCCTGCCGGCCGGCGGCCGGGTTGAAATTCGTCTCAATGGCCGCCCTGCCGAGTTCACTTCGCTGGTAAGTAGTGGCGATGCTATTGACATCGACATTGGCAGCAGCGAAGTAAAAACCAGCCTTGATTGATATGTAAAAGCAGTGTAGTAAATTTGCTACGCTGCTTTTTTTTTGCATGCTCAGACAGTATTTGCCAGAAAAATTTACAATATTAAAAAATAAGTGTATAATAGATTCAGAATATGAATACAGAATACAAAATACCCTGTAAGGGAGGAAAAAATGGATTTAGTTGCAAAAATTAAAGAATTGACAAAAAATTTAGAACAAACAGCCATCGCTAGGCGTCGCGATTTTCACCGTTACGCCGAAACAGGCTGGACAGAATTTCGGACAGCCTCGCTTGTAGCTGATGAATTAAACCGGCTTGGCTATCAGGTTGCAAGTGGTGATGAAGTAATTGATGGCGCTCAAATGATGGGTGTACCAAGTGCCGCTGATTTGGAATTACATAAAAAGCGTGCCCTGGAACAGGGAGGAAAAGCGGCCTGGATTGCCAAAATGGAAGGCGGCAAAACAGGAATCGTTGGCATTTTGCAATTTGCCAACCCAGGTCCCACGGTAGCTCTGCGGTTTGATTTGGATGCAAATGACGTCTCAGAGTCAACAGCCAAGGAGCACCGGCCGAATCAGGCACAGTTTGCCTCTGTCAACAACGGCGCGATGCATGCCTGCGGTCATGACGGACATATGGCCGTTGGGCTGGCAGTGGCCTGCATCCTGTCGCAATTGAAAGAGAATCTAAGCGGCAGAATAAAGCTGATCTTTCAGCCGGCCGAGGAAGGAGTACGCGGCGCTAAGGCCATGGTGGCAAAAGGCATCGTGGATGATGTCGATTATTTATTGGGCATGCATTTCGGTCTTCAGCTGCGTAAAACGGGACAAGCGGCCTGCAACGTAACCGGGTTTCTGGCTACAAGCAAATATGACGCCATGTTTACGGGACTTCCGGCCCATGCCGGCGCAGCGCCGGAAGCGGGACGCAATGCGTTGCTGGCAGCGGCGGCAGCGGCTCTCAATCTGCATGCCATACCGAGGCACAGCGAGGGAATTTCCCGCATTAATGTAGGAATCATGCAAGCCGGTACCGGACGCAATGTCATTGCCCCCAATGCGGTGATTAAACTGGAAACACGGGGCGCAACGAGCAGGATCAACCAGTTTATGGCCGACGAAGCCTCACGAATTATTCACAGCGCTGCTGCCATGTACGGGGTGGATGTTGCGACCAAAGAAGTGGGCGGAGCCGCCGGCTGCAACAGTTCGTCAGCCTTGGCTGAAAAACTGGTTAAACTAGCGAAAGAGGCAACTATCTTCGATGAAATCGTACCAGAATGTCATTTTGGCGCCAGCGAAGACTGCTCTTATTTCATGGAAAGAGTCCAGGAGCATGGCGGACAAGCCGCTTATATACTAGTCGGTGCGGACTTGGCAGCAGGTCATCATGATTCCTTGTTCGATTTCGACGAACAGGCGTTAAGCAAGGCGATCCGCTTTTTAAGTACTGCAGCGGCCGAGCTTTTATCGCCCGGCAACGTAGAACAGAACAAATAACAGAGCGAGAAGTTAATTTGATATATTTAAAAAAGGGAGACGAGATATTATGCGGTTAGAACATGATTTTTTAGGAGAAATGGAAGTTCCTGATGATGCGTATTACGGGGTGCAGACACTGCGTGCCATAGAAAATTTCAAGATCACACGCCAAAAGCTGGACCCAGAGTTCATCATTTCCATTGCTATGGTAAAAAAGGCGGCCGCCAAGGCCAATATGAGTACCGGACGGATGGATCAAACCATTGGAAAGGCTCTGGTTGCTGCGGCGGAAGAAGTAATCGGCGGCAAGCTGCAAGACCAATTTCTTGTCGACCCCATTCAGGGAGGCGCGGGTACCTCAGTCAACATGAACATGAATGAAGTGCTGTCCAATCGTGCTTTGGAACTGCTGGGGGATAAAAAAGGCAATTATACCCATGTTTCACCTAATAATCACGCCAATATGGCTCAGTCAACCAATGATTCTTTTCCAACCGGCATCCGGGTTTGCGCCCTTCGCAAAGGCCGGATTCTGATTCAGGCATTACGCAATTTGGCGCAGGCTTTGGATGAAAAAGGCGTAGAGTTCAAAAAAGTCCTCAAAATGGGCCGCACCCATCTGCAGGACGCCGTGCCTATTACCATGGGACAAGAGTTTGCCGCTTATGCTTCAGCGGTTCGGCGGGGCGCCCAGCGTATTGAGGATGTTCTGGAGCATTTACACACCATCAACATGGGAGCGACTGCCGTGGGCACCGGTTTGAATGCGGAACCGGAGTATATCCGTGAAGTTGCCAGACAATTGTCGGAAATTACGCAGGAACCGTTTGCGACCGCCGATAATTTGGTGGATGCAACGAACAATACCGATCTGTTTGCCGAGGTATCGGCGGCGTTGAAGGTGACCGCCCTGGCATTGATTAAGATGGCCAATGATTTCCGCCTGATGGCGTCAGGTCCGCGCTGCGGCCTGAATGAATTGGCTCTGCCGCCCCGTCAGCCGGGATCTTCAATTATGCCGGGAAAAGTAAATCCGGTTATTCCTGAAGTACTCGATCAGACCTGCTATCAGGTAATCGGCAATGATTTGGCCGTTACGCTGGGAGTTGAAAACGGGCAGTTGGAATTAAATGTCATGGAACCGGTAATCGCATTTAATCTGTTTAATTCGCTTACTTATTTGACCAATGCCGTGAACACCTTCAATCAGCTCTGCGTGCAGAAAGTGCAGGCAAAAAAAGAACAATGCGACAGCTGGCTGGAAGGAAGCGTAGGCATTGTCACGGCTCTGCTGCCCCACATTGGCTATGAAAAATCATCCATGGTGGCCAAAGAAGCTTATAACAGCGGCCGGCCGGTACGGGAAATCATATTGAACCACAAACTGCTGACTAAAGAAGCGATGGATATTATCCTGTCGCCGGAAGAGATGACGAAGCCCGGCATTGCCGGAAAGCAATTGCTTACTAAATAATATGTAAATTAAATTGGAATACGAGCATCCCAAGATGCAAAGCCTCCTGCAGGACATTGTCCTTTGCGGAGGCTTTTTTTTAGTACACTCAATCCGAGTCATTCTTTAAATTTTCACGCGAAGGTAAGATTACTGTAAAAATACTTCCCTTTCCTACTGCGCTTTGGACCTGTATGACCCCGCCGTGTGTCTCAACAATCCATTGGGCTATTGCCAGACCCAATCCCGTACCGCCGGCTGTCCGCGAACGAATTTTATCCACACGATAAAAACGTTTGAAAATTGCTGCCTGATATTCTGGGGCAATGCCAATGCCGGTATCTTGTACAATAATTTTCCATTCTTGATTTTTGCCGGCTGCTGATTCCAGTTTCACTTTTACTTCACCGTTCGTAGGGGTATATTTGATGGCATTGTCGATAAGAATGAACAATAATTGACTAATTCTTGCGCGATCAGCATAAACCTCCAGCTGCTCCGGCGCCGCCAATGCCACTCGAATGTTCTTCGCCTGTGCCAATGTCTGCAGTGAACGAATCACCGGCTCTGCGACTAATTTGATATCAAAATTCTCTTTTAATAGCTCAAGCACCCCTGCATCGGCTCGAGCCAAGGTCAAGAGATCCGTTGTAATTTTAGACATTTTGCAAATTTCGTCTTTCATATCCTGAAGAACCTGGCGTGAAAAGGCGGAAATTTTATTATCATCATCTCTTTGTACTGCATCTACCGATGCAAGCAACACACTCAACGGCGTCCGAAGTTCGTGCGAAGCATCTGCCACAAACTCTTTTTGCCGAAAAAAAGACTGATTAATGGGAATCATGGCCCGTCCTGCCATAAAATGGCCTGCCATGGAAGCGGTAAGTAAGCACAATAAACTTCCCATAATCAGTGCAAGCAGTACATTTTTTAAAACGTGATAATAGTCAGTAACATCTCTTCCCAGATAGGCCGTTCCTACCCACTGCGAGTCAAATCTAATTTGCCGCTGAATCATCATAAAAACAGTCGTTTCCCCACCCGGCAGAGTAATCCAGTTTATATTAACTTTTCCTTCCGGAGTATCCCAGTGCTGGATTGCGTCGAAAACATAGTCTCTTTGTATGGCGCTTGCTTTTTCTTCATTTACCAAAACCCCATTGCTATCTAAAATATAACAAAAAATACTATTATGGATTGACTCATGTTCATCAAGAGTCAAACTACCCTTAAGCTTATAAATCGCTAATCGTTCGTCCAATTCTTCCTGTGATACCAACCGAATTTCCTGTTTCAGCTCATAGGCGATTGTCCAGACTAATCCGGCAAAACTAACTGCTACAAAGGTTACGATCAGTACAAACATAATGATCGTATACAGCAATGTCAGACGGTTGCGGATTTTTTTAAACATGAAGAACCTCCAGCTTATAGCCGATTCCCCTGACATTGTGGATGAGAACATTCTTACCGAGAAGGCCGATTTTTTTGCGGAGTAAGCGTATATAAGCTTCCAAATTATTCGGCGTAACTTCTGTTTCTAACCCCCACACCCGATCCAACAATATCTCCCGTGACAGTACCCGGCCCATATTTTGGACTAAAAGCTCCAGCAATTGAAATTCCCGGGATGTTAATTGAATCTCCCGTTCTCCCTGACGGGCCGTGTGCGTGGCGCGATCAAGAATGAGATTGCCGGCCTGAATCATTTCTTCTTTAATCTGCAGTCCGCCCCGGCGGGACAAGGCGCGAATGCGCGCCATAAGCTCAGCGAATTCAAAGGGTTTAACTATATAATCATCTGCTCCGGTATCTAACCCCAGTACACGATCTTCCAGGGCATCCCGCGCTGTTAACATGATAATCTTCCCCTGATATTCCTGTCGGCGTAAATAACCGCAAACATTAATACCGGATTCTCCCGGCATCATCCAATCCATGATGATTATATCATAAGGTGAATCCATCGCAGATTCAATAGCAGCATCTCCCCGCTGAACCCAATCCACTTGCATATTTTCCTTTTCAAGCATATGTGCAATCAGCCTGCCAAGTCTAACATCATCTTCAGCCAGAAGAATCCGCATCAGCATCCCCTCCAACTAGTATACACCGTCAGGGAGTGCATACTTGCTTCTATGCACATCATACCATAACCATACCGGAAATTCATGGCTGAAGCAGCAATAGCTTGTCTTCCTGTTCGTTAACAATTACTAATTTAGTTTTATCTGCCGGAGCCAATTGATCATATTCTGTCTTTCTGATAACGTAATATGCATTTTGGTTATACTGCAGTGCATCTTTAAGTTGACTGATATTATTAAGTTCCGTACCGGGAACATTAGTGTAGAACATAAACCCAGGATGATAAAATTTAGTTATATATACGGGAGCCTGTCCTTCATTATACTGTTCCATAAACTGACCGCTAAATTCACGTACAGAGAAGCTGGCTGCCGCTGCCGGAAATAAATTAGTCATTAAGACAACAGAAAACAATATCATGCCAGCTACCTTGGCTATTATGGCATTTTGATATTTCCCTTTGAGATTCATTCCCCAAACCGTTATCAGCATGACTAGAAAAGTAATACTTGTCAATCGTATGCCGGTCCGCATAGAGAAAGCGCTCTCTTTGGCCGTATACAGTAATGTTCCTTCCAGTAAAATCACCAGCAATGTTAGAATCTTTGCTGAAAGCAGAAAAGATTTTTGATTCTTTTCCGACCAAATTTTATCAATATACCAGCCTGTAATTAAAGCTAAAGGAGGATACATCGGCAGAATATAAGAAATTAGTTTTGTTTGCGATACCGAAAAGAAGAGAAAAACCACTCCGGCCCAAATGCTTAAAAACAACAAAGCAGGCCGATTTGATTCGCAGCTTCGTGTGATTGCACGATATAAGGCCTGAACCATAAACACGGACCAGGGGAAAAAGCCAAGAAACAGCACCGGAATATAATAGTACCATAACATTCCTGATGGATGCTCAGGCTGTAGGAAGCGGGTAACATTATGAAACCCTAAAAACGTGCTGATAAAATCCCAGCCGTGGTATTGATACATAATTGCATACCAGGGGAGGGCAACTGCCAAAAACAGCAGAGTGCCCGAAAAAAGCTTCATCTTCTTTACTTCCGCCAGCCTGCGGGTCGCCATGAGGTATATGAAGATAATAATTCCCGGAAAAACAATCCCGATGGGGCCTTTAGTTAACACGGCTAATGCGGCACAGCCGTAAAACAAATAGTACCGTTTTTTTAGAAATGCCAGCAATGATACCGCCATGAAAAAAGTTAACGTGATATCAGTAACCGCTGCTTTGGACAAATAAAAATATTCCAAGCTTGTCGTTAGCACTAAAGCAGCCAGCATTCCGGCACGATTGCCAAACAACCCCCGGCCCACAAGATAAATCAGCACTGTTCCGGAAACGCCTAATAGGGCCGATGGAAATCTGGCGCCAAATTCACCGGCGCCGAACAGTTTAAATGCACCGGCAACCAGCCAATAGTACATCGGCGGTTTATCATACCAAAAATCGTTATAAATTCTCGGCGAAATGTAATCGTTGAATTGGATCATTTCCCGGGCTGTCTCCGCATATACAGGCTCATCGGGGTCCAGGAGAGGAAGCTGTCCCAAATAGAAGAATGAAATAAAACCTGCCACACATAAAACTAATAGTAAAGATAAAGCATTCTTTGTTCCCATTGTGCCTCCCTCATACTTATGGAATAAGTATTCCGACATATTCTGGATGAATTTTGTTACATCGTCACTTTTCTTGATAACTGGTAATCTTTTTTAATAAGTATAAGAGTGAATACTGAAAAAATGATGAAAAAAGCTCCTTCTAAATGCATATGCGCACTTTGAAGGAGCTTTTCGAAATATCCTCTTTCAGGCTTTTTTGGGGGAATAAACTGTACCGGAGTCACAACATTCACATTAACTTAGTTTTTATTTCTTCTGCAAGCAGATTAATTCCGTAAAAGTCCAGTTGAGCTTTTTATAAAACGCCAACGCAGGACCATTGCCCCTGTCGGCAAGCAAATCCAACCGGGTTGCCCCCTGTTTTGCCGCCCATTGGGCAATTGATTTTAAAAGCTGTGCGCCGATTCCCCGCCCGCGATATTCTTCGGCAACAACAACATCTTCAATCATTGCTTTAAAACCTCCCTCGGCGGTGGAAACCAGCAATTGGGCCGAACACATGCCCACTACTTTCCGGTTTATCTCGGCAGCCAGCACACAGCGGAACTTTTCTGCCTGAAGCATCATTTCCAGTCCGCAGCGTTGTCTTTCCCTATCAACAGAAAAATCCGTCTCGATTGCAAACAATAATTGAAGCAGCTCTACCAGAGAATCAATGTCAGCCGGCAGTGCTTGACGAACGATCAATTTTGAATTCATCCGGAATCCCTCCGCTTGCTCGCGTTTGTTCTTCACCCTAGCTGTACTTGAACCGGATTGCACTTTTGACCGAAGTCAAAAACAGCCCCAGGGAACGCTGATATTTTTCCAGCGTATTAGCCCAGTTTCCCAGGCATTCCATTCCCGCTGCCGTGATTCTATACAGCTTTTTGGCCGGCCCCGGATCCGATACATCCCAGGCGGCGGTCACCAACCCCCGCTGCTCCAAAAGGCGCAAACAGCGGTATACGCCGGAAGGGTCAGGCTTTTTCCCCTGCAGTATACATGTTTCCTGCAATTTTTGTACGAGGATATACCCATGAAAATTTTCTTTCGCTAAAATCATTAAAGCGGCAGGCTGAATCAATTTATCAAGATTGATTCCCATACAAGGACATTTTTTTATCGTTTCCATCCACGAACCGCCTCCGAGTTATTTTTTACTGAAACTCCCGGTAAATTTCCTGCCTGATCCGTTGAAAAACGGCAGCAGAACGCTGCCGGGGACGGGGAATATCCACTAAAATCTCCTTTTTTACTCGTCCGGGATGAGACGACAGAACCACTACCCGGGTTCCCAAATAAACGGCTTCTTCAATGTCATGAGTAACCAAAATAATCGTCATTTTTTCTTTTTCCCAAATCTTCAGAAATTCCTGCTGCAATTTTAAGCGGGTCAGAGCATCCAGCGCACCAAACGGTTCATCCAGAAGTAAAAGTTCGGGCCGGTTGACCAAAGCCCTGGCAATGGCGACCCTCTGCGCCATTCCGCCCGACAATTGTGCGGGATACGCTGTCTCGAAGCCGGTCAATCCCACCATCTGAAGCTGGCCGGCAATCCGTTCCGCCTTTTCTGCCGGCGTTCCCGTCTGCAGAGCAAACTCCATGTTCTCCTCGACGGTCAGCCAGGGAAGCAGCCGGTGCTCCTGAAATACGATCCCCCGCTCAAGACCGGCGCCGGTAATTTTTCTCCCGGCCAGCGCAACCGTTCCCTGATAGTCGGTATCCAGTCCGCTGATAATCCGCAACAGCGTGCTTTTGCCGCAACCACTGGCACCGATAATGCTTACGAACTCATATTGTGACACACTGAGGGAAAGATCATCCAGAACCGTGAATCGGCGATCCTGATTTCGGTAAGCCTTAGAAAGATGGCTGATAACCAAATATTTTTGTTCACTCATACGCCGGTAAAGCACTCCTTCCAGCGAATCATTTTCCGTTCCGCTGCCCGCAGAATACTGTCCATTGCCTTGCCAACCACGCCGATCGCCAGCATGCCCACCAGCACCCGATCAGTTTGCGCCAAAGCCCGGGCATCGGTCAGCATATAGCCGATCCCCTTCATTCCGGCAGACAGTTCCGCCGCCAGTACACACATCCAGGCATACCCGAGACCGATGCGAAGTCCGGCGATAATAAACGGCAGCGAGCCGGGCAGAATAACTTTGGCGATAAATTTACCCCGGGGAACTTCCAGTACTTTCGCCAGCTCGACAAACCGGTAATCCGTATGCCGGATTCCGTCCAGAACATTGATGAAAATCGGAAAAAAGGACCCCATGATAATAATAAAAATCTTAGACCCTTCCTCAATGCCGAACCAGAGAATGGATAAGGGCAGCCAGGCGATGGGAGGAATAGGACGGAGAAACTGAATCATGCCATCCATCACGTCAAACAAAAAAGGGGAAAGGCCGAGGGCCATACCCAGCCCCACTCCCAAAACAGCGGCGAAAAAAAAGCCCTCTAACACTCTCACTATACTAGTTCCCAAATGGACGACAAGCTCGCCGCTGTTCAACATAACCCCAACAGCAGTCAGCACCTGGCAGGGCGACGGCAATAAAATCGGTTTTACCATGCCGCTGACGGTAATTCCCTGCCAGAAAGCGACTACAACACAGGGTAATAGAAATTTTTTCCAGTTTTCCGGCAAAGTCAATCCTTTGTTTTTTACAGCAGCTGTCCGTTCCCCGGCAATTTGCGCCATTTTGCTATTTCCTCCCTACCATGCTTACCGCAAGCATTACTTTTTAAAGATAAAGCTGTCAACATCCACTCCGGTTTTAAGCAGGCCGTTGCTTTCCATAAATTTTTCGGTGTCTTTCATATCCGCGACAAATTGGCCGGTAATCGTATCGTCATAATTAAATTTATTGACGATTGCAGCCAATTGGGTTTGCGGTATTTTCATGTCTTCCAGCAATAATTGAATACTTTCATCCGGATGCTGCTGAAGGTACTCTTTCCCCCGCTGAAATGCTGTCAGCACGGCATCCACCGCTTCCGGATGATGACTCAGCATCGCTTCGTCCGCCATCACAACCGCATAACCTTCATAAATACCGGTCCCATCGGCAATAACACGAATTTCACCAGTTTCTTCCATACGGGTAAGCAAAGGATCCCACATGACTCCTGCATCCACGTCGCCGCGGACTAATGCAGTAGATAAATCAGACATTGTCATATTCACAAACTGAATATCCTGCATGGTCATACCCTCCTTTTCCACAAGCAAAGTCAACAATTTTTGACCGTAAGCAGCCTTCGTTGTCGCTACTTTTTTCCCTTTCAGATCGGCTGCTGTAGTAATGGAAGAATCTTTTTTCACAACCAATGCCAAAGCTTTCGGCGCTGCCGAAGCGATGGAGGCAATCCGGTAATTCGTTCCGGCGGAACGACCGATGAAAGCCGGAAAATCGCCCATAACTCCCATATCCAAATGACCGGCGGCAAAGGCCTCGCTCACCATCGGTCCTAAGCCAAAAGGCTGCCATTTCAACGTAAACCCAATTTTTTTCAATTCTTCGTCAATAAATCCTTTTTTATAGGCGATCCACATATGGGCATAATGCGGCAGCGGCACAATGCCAAGCCGTATTTCTTTTCCCCCGGATGTATCGCTTTTGTCCGGCTGCCTGCCGCAGCCTGCCACCAACAAAACAGTCATCAGAAAAAGCATCAGCACAATCCAGCCTGTCAGTCTGCGCAGCATCCGTTTCTTCAGCACGTCAAATCCCCCTGTCTAACTGATAACCGGCCTGCTTAAACCAATCGGCAGCCGTTGCTACTTTAAATTGGGTCCATTCCTGCTGCAAGTTGCTGGTATCCCGGGGAATTGCCCCCGTTTCCACAACCACTACATTTGCACCCCATTCCAACGCCAGTTGTGACGCCGGATGAATGCAGATATCCGGTGCGTTAAAACCGGCGGCCAATCTTGTCACCGCGGCGATTTGCGCCAGCCGGCGCTCCGGAACTGCCGGAATATTGCCGAGCGGCGTCCCGGGAACAGGCACCCGGGCCATAGCCCCGGTAAGCCGGGCACCATATTTCATAGCGGTCAGAAGCACATCGGCCAGCTCATCGCTGCGATGCTCACAGCCTACCGGTTCCACTAAAAATGCCAGATCCAGCGGCGAAGCCTGAACGGCAGCCAGAGTTTCCAGACGTTCTTTGACCGGAATGCCGGTGTCCGTCCCTTCTCTGAGGCGCAGACTGTGATAGATAATTTGAATCCCGCTCTCCAGAAGCAGCTTCGCAGTCTCAGCCGTCAGTTCGCCGGTATTGGCCACAATGCCATAATTCCCCGGTACGGCGGCCCGCAGTTCTTTTGCCAGGCCGGCCAGCCTATCGCGGCTGTAGTATTCCGTAGTACGAAGAGTAATCCATTTTGCTCCGCCATGTAAAAACCTGCCGGCCACTTGAATAATTTCTTCCACTTCCCACTCGCATCTTTCCCTGATCACGCCCCATTCTTCGCCAAAAGAGCAAAAACTGCAATTGACCGGACAGGGAGCAAAATCGACGCCGATAGAGGACCACACTCTGCCTGCATCTTTGGTCACCACGGACGCAGCCTCCCGGGCGGCTTGTCCCAGCTTTTCCGCCGCCGAAGATTCGGGATCAATCTCCAGCAAAGCAATAATCGATTCCCGATCCAAAATCTGGCCATTGAAGATATTTTCACTGGCACGTTGAATCAACTCAGAAACCTGTGTCATTTTTTATCATCTCCCAGCCTCATTCCATTACTGTACTTATACACTTAGCAGACGAAGTCCATAAACGGAAATTAAAATAGAAGTGCGAATGTGATTTTTATTATTTTGGCAAAATGATCATAAAAATTCAGTTTCGCCACAAGCCGGTGATACCAGCGAATTGGCTTTTGTCAGCTGACCGACATTTCCACCGAAAACCGTTTATCCCAATTGGAATAAATTTCAGTTAACGCCGGCAGTCCTTTATCCGTAATAATAACCAATTCGGATACCGACCGGGGTATAGCGGCAATCTTAATATCGATTTGGCTGCCTACCACATCAATCTGCTTCCAGCCGTCCTCCAAATGGAAAAAGCCTTTCATCCGAATGGCCCAGGGAACCAGCACCAGCAAAAAATCTTCGAATTTTTCCCGGGGGAAAATTCCGTCTGTCCTGACAACATGCGCCGCAGGCCGGTTCAGCGGCGTATTGCAGCATTCCCCACTGCCTTTAATCGCAATTTTTTTCAAATTACGCTGCAAAAAATCAAAAGAGATATTACAGTAGCTGGCTTCCACCTGTTCGGCAGCCGGATTGATAGCCGCTATTTTTTCTTTCACTGCCCGCAGCCCGGCTGCAGCGGTCAAATCAACTTTGTTAATTAAAATCAAATTACTGGCAGCGATTTGCCGTTCAATGGCCGCCAAAACATCTACCTGGTCTAAAAAATGAACGCTGTCGACCAGGCAAATCGAACCCTGATAATCATATTCCCTGCCTTTCACCTTGCCGATGACGCTATGCAAGATTTGTTCAATATTGGAAGGATCAGCCATGCCTGAACTTTCCACAAACAAATATTCAATCGGCAACTCGGAATATGCAATTAAAGCATCAATGAACGCTCCTTTCAAACAGCTGCAGAAAACCGATCCATTGTTAATCTCTACGACATCCACGTCATTTTGTTGCAATAATGGCCCGTCAACACTGATCTGACCAAACTCATTCATTAAAATGCCGATTTTATGTTCCGCCAGATGATCAATGAGCCGTTTCAAAAAAGTAGTCTTCCCGGCTCCCAAAAACCCTGTCAATAAATAAAGCTTTATCCCTTTATTGCCCATCATGATTCCTCCCGGTCATTTTTTATACGTCAGCAAGAAACGAGGATAGCCCGGAAAAAGTCCAGGCTATCGTCTCCTTCACTGCGCCATACCAACTAAATTCGTTTTTCAATTTCTGCAATCAGTTCTTTTTCCGAGGGAATAATATTATCAAATACCACTTCATTATTAATCAGCATTGCCGGCAGGTTTTTCACACCCAGTTTCGCCATCCGTTTGATTCCGGCCCGGGTTTTCACCAAAGATTCACGCCAGGTGATTTTACCCTCGTAGCCGGGAAGAATATTTTTTACCGATTCACACATATATTGGCAAGGCGGACAGCCTTCCGAATCCAGCGTTACAATTTCAATAAAAACCTCGCCCGGTTTAACTTCCACATCTTCAAACTCCGGTTCATCGCCGGTTTCTTCGTGTAATTGCTGATCGGATTCCATCATATCCAGAGACGCGAACTCGCCATTAATATAGTTGGAAATGGCAACCAGATTATTAATTGGCGTGTTATAAGGAATATCGCAGCCAGGCGATAGAATAAAACCGGCACCCTTGCCGATCTCAACTTCCCGGCGGGCTTCGTCCACATTTTCCAAAGGTGAACCGAACAGCATGACTGTCGTCAACGGCAAATTGCCACCAAAAGATACTTTATATTTCGTTGCAATATCTTTTGCATAAACCAGATCTACATTTTCATCAAAAGCAATTCCATCGGTTTCCGTCTGGCACATCAATTCAATATTTTTTGTCGCATCGCCGCAGCAAAAGCTGGTTGCTTTTAAGCCCAATGATTTTATATAGCGGTTCAAATCCGCAGTATACGATTTCACAAACCGTTCGAAATGCTTCGGGGAAATTTGGGATGTCATCGGATCGACAACGGCGATAACATCCACACCGGTTTTCGCATACATTTCGGCTAAATCCTTACCAACCTGAGTACAAAACGTCAACAGTTCATCGACTTTTTCCGGCTTCCGCATCATCTCGGAAAAAATTTTGATCCCCCGCAAATGGAGTGCCAGGGTAAAGGGGCCGCAAATGAGAGCATACAGAGCAATCTTGTTGCCAAGAGCAGCCGATAATTTCCTGGCTGCTTCCAGAGCGATGGGATATCTACCGTCTTTTTCCGTCGGCAGCTTCAGTTCAGAAAGCTCTTTTGTTTCCAAAACATGTTTTGATACTGCCGGCGGATTATTCTTCGCCCATTTTAATTCGCAGCCGATTGCTTCCGCTTCCATTTGTACATCAAACACAACCGGTAAACCGTCCGGTTTGTACATTTCGTAAGCTTTCGTAATCCCTTTGACAATATTGTCGGCACTCTTCAAATATTCTTCGGCATCAATCCCGATTAAATTAGCGGTCTGGACACCGGCATAAGGAACCCAGGGAGTCCTGTCAACCGGTTCAAAGCTCAATGTTTTTAAAACTCTCTCTTTGCCATTCATTGTTCATACCCCCGCAAATAATTAATACTTTTAAGGAAATACCTTACAGTCAAACAACATACATCGCGATGTAAATTGACACTCTCCCTTCTTGAATTCTCTCTATATATCAGTCTAAATGCTACAAACTGGATCCCCATTTTTGAGTCATCATCGTAGTACTGTATTTTTCAATTTTCCAGGCCGGTATTTTACAATGCTTACAGGCACTTACGCACCATTTATTGCGCAGCCATCGAGCCGCTCGGCTGTTGCGTGAATTCCAGGCAACAAAGGTTTCGCCGCAATGAGTCGTAATCTCGGCAGCATTTCCGGTAATTTTAATTGATTTTATGCCATGGAGCGTTCCGGAACGGGAAGGCCACAGTTTGATTTTTTCCACCAGTTTAAAAAAACCAACATTTTTACGATAATATTTCTTTTTTTTATTGACCGCATCCGGGCTTTCCATTGCCAAACCGATTCCTTTTTTTACAGCCATCCTGCCAACCCCCTCAGCATTCATCCGATAACACAGCATACAACATACTTGCCACACCAATTTCCAGAACATCATGGATAAACCTGCCGGAAATTAGCTGCTGGCACTGTTCATTAATACCGACAGGTATTCCCGGTGCAGCTATCCTCATATCCGGCACAAGATATTTTTTCTTAATGGTATCCGCCGCCGGAGTTGCTTCAATCACCAGCCGGCAAGCCGCTAACGCTCTGTCCAATTCGTTCACCGCTTTCACCGCCGGCATCAATTGCCGCAAACGTTCCGTTTTTATGCTATCAATATCATAAACGGAAACATTTGCTCCTTGCTGCAGCAGAAATGATGCCGCGCCTGCCCCCACCGGTCCGGCCCCCAGAACCAGTGTTCTTTTTCCTTCTAAGCCACCTGCCATTAAAGCCAGTGCCGCTGCGTATCCCCGGCCGGTCGCTTCCCCATTGTCAACAACTTTTCCCCCGGCAAGATGAAACGCTGCAAAACAATCGTCATCAGCCAGAAAGATAACCTGAGCCCCATTACTAACAGCCTCGGCCAGTCCGCCAACATCTTTTTGCTTTGTAACAAAAGCTGAAAATCCTAAGAACCCAATAATCTGTTGTACTGTTTGCGAAAAGCCGGTAATAATGCCTTGCCCGCTGGAAACAGGAACAACTCCGATTGTCAGTTTATCACGCAGCGGCAAAAAATCTTCCGGCTGTCTGTCGACGGAATAAGCGGCGATACCCGCCAGTCCGCTGCCGGTCATACGCTGCAGCTGCTGATCATACCGGGCTAATTTTTCGCCGACACCATGCATATCTTCTTCCAGCAGTCTTGTCATAGCCTTACCTCCCGGTCTTACCGCATTTGATTTCTTTTAAAACGCTTGACTCTCAGGCAGCAGCGACGGAGTCATATCTCAATATTCCTGAATGCCGCAATGATCCATAATGGCACCAATCACCTTTTCCCGGTACTGCCAGGCTTCCCGGCGGGTTTCACCGGTTATGATGAGAGTAGCCACCCACTCTGCTGTGTTTTCACTGTAATTGGAAATGGCTTCATCCGCCCCGAAAAAATCCTTAAATAAATGCAGCGGACCGACATTCCCCATAATATGCTCACCGCACACTTTAATTCGTCCGCCGCCGACTTTGATATGTTCATAGATAACTCCTCTGGCCGGTGCTGCAGTAAAATAGGTTTGCTCATTCTCCCTGTCAAAACCCGACCACAGCACTCCCAGCACATTCACGCCCGTAGACTTGTATACTGCGGTAAGTGTTTGGCTCGGCAGCCTGGCATCAATTTCCAATACCTTAAGCTTGTCATCATGCAAAATCACTTCCACATCCATGATCCCGTTTAAATTCAGCTTACGGGCTATCGTCAAGGCACATTCGGCAAATTGTTTTATTTTATCTTCCGGCAGCAGGGATGGCGACAAGACACGTTTACAATCATATCCTTCATCCATTGCCAGTTCCGTAACCTGAAATGTGCGATAGTCCCCGCTGCAGCCAGCAACCTCAATTGAATAGGAAGGTCCGGTTAAAAATTCCTGTATCACCCAGTTATCCTTGTCAGTCAATTGAGCCGTTAACGTATCCAGTTCCCTTTGACTGCCAACCTGACAGACGTTTTCGCTGCCGCTGGCGCCGGACGGTTTAACGGTAACCGGAAAACTGCACAGCGGCCACGGCTTGGGCGCGGGAATTTCCAGTTCGGCAAACAGCTTATCGGATTCCAGCTTGGAAGAGGAAAGCAAATACGCTTGGGGATCATAAACAACTTTTACGCCGGCTGCACAGGCGCATTCATAAATCGTATCCAGCACGTCCTTTTTTTCCAGCGCCGGGACTACAAAATCTACGGTTCCCAGCAATTCCCGTAATTTATTTTTCTCCGTAAGATCGAACCGGTAAAACTCATCGCACAAACCGACAGCCGGAGCAGCCGGATTTTTGTCGACAAGCACGACATGCCAGCCGGCCTTTCCGGCAAGATAAGCCGCTTCAACACCTTGCAGTTTCCCGCCAAATACCGCTACTCGCACACAGCTTCCCCCTTCGCGGCCTGTCCCTGCTTCCTTTCCAGCCAGCTCACATACTCGGCAGTGGCAGCCGGCGTCAGGCCGCAGTCCCGCAAAATCGGTAAAACTCCTTTTACTGTCCGGTTTCCTTCGGAAATATCCAAAGTACTTTGAGAAACCCCAACCAGCCCCGCTTCCGGCGGAATGATAGACGTAACGACGTTGGCACCGGCATTCAGCCGTTCTTTCAGTCCCTGAACACCTTCAACATCCAGAGATGCCGGTATCAGCTTATCCGGGAACAGCAGCCGCATCACGGCAATGAGATTTATTTCATCCATATTATTGGTTGCTGTCCTGCTGTATAAAGGCGTTCCTTTTTGCGGCACAAAACTCATGGTTCGAATCTGCTCGGCTCCAAGCTTGTTCATTTCCCTTAGGGAATGAACGGCATCTTCGCCGCAATCGCCTACGCCAACCAGCAATCCTTCCTCAACCAGCATCCCGATCGTCTTGGCATAAACTTTAATGGCCCAGCGTTCGTCATAACTCTGCTGCACACGCAATGTTTCATATAACTGACGATTGTGGGTTTCCTGATAGCAGGCGTACCAGCTGGCTCCCGCATTTTTTAATTCCTGCAGCACGTTTCTGGGAACCACTCCCGGCGATATCATAACCGGCAACTTTGTCGCCTGCTTTACTAAAGCAACGACTTCAATTAATTTGTCATATCCTGCCTGATGCTGGGAAAGATAATGGGGATCTTCCCCCATCGTTAAATCGATTAAATTCACACCGGACTCGGCCAGCGCACAGGCGATATCGATAATTTCCCGGGGTGTTTTCCGATAACGCGCACATCCGGTGTTCGACCGGCGATAATAGCAAAAAGTACAGTCATTCCGGCAATAAGTTGAGAAATATACAAAACCATAAAGGAATACCTGATTCGCAAAGCAGCTTTGGCGCAGCATTCTGGCAGTTAAAAACAGCTTTTCCCGCTGCAGCGGATCAGTAAGCTGCAATAAATACAGCACTTCTTTGTCTGTTAATGAAATACGACACAACGCTTTATCCATTATCTTGTTAACATTCATCATATTGATTCTCCTCGCTCATCGAGTATCAACCAGGTACGCAGGGTTGCAATAATGATCATTAGATATTTAGCCGCACTCCGTCTAAATAAGAAAGGCTTTTCCCCATGCTGCGTACATTTTGTCCGCCTTCCTTAACCATGGCAAGGCGTTCCAACCCAAAGCCGATTCCTACCCAGGGACCAAACATGCCCCAGTTTCCGTCAAGAAAATGGGGTCCAAAAGCCCCTGATCCCAGTTCAAGCTCTCCCTGCACGACATCAATGGTATCCCCATAAACTACGGAAGAGGTTTTCTCCAAACTATAGCCGTCAATCTCCGCCGCCTGCATCACAATTGCCGCCAGCTGCTCAATTCTTGCCTGCCGGTTTTCTTCCGGCAATCCCCATTCAACCAGATTCAGCATAGTAAATTCATTTAAATGATGATTCCCCTGAGATTCCTTACGAAAACAGGAACCAATTTCAAAAATACTGACTGGTTTTTCCCAGATGCGCAGCAAATCTTTCAGGATATAATATAAATTAGGCGCCAGCATCGGCCGCAGACATTTTTTTTCATCCAGCCAAAACACTTGAGAAAAAAGGGCATGCTCTTCATCAATCGTCATCTTTGCCAGCATGCTTTTCGCAAGAATAATCGGTGTGGTCACCTGAACAAAGCCGTTATCGGTTAACGCTTTAACCAGTCTCGTTTCCATTTGGCATAATGCCGGACGTTTTTTTTCATGACAAAGATGATTCAACCGTTTCTTACCAATCATTGCCATCCGTATTTCTTCTTTTTTAAATGCCTCATCCCGTTCTTTTTCCGTAGAAAAAGCGTTATTTTTTTGTATTTCAGTCGAATTCAATTCACTCAATCTTTTTTTCTGTACTTCCGTCCAAGAAAACGACATTCTATCTTCCCCCTATCGGCTATAGCAGCTCAATTTGCCAAACCACCGGTGTATGCATCAGCAGCGGTGTAATTTTCATACAATTGTGACCCAGTATTTTGACGTTATCATTATTCAAAAACCGGCAGATCGCTTCGCCGTATGTCAGGCTTTCCGCAAATTCCAGCCGCTTCACCGTACAAAGCCCGGCTTCTTTCATGGAAAGAGATGTTTTGCCGCATAAATGAATAATGGCTCCGTCCAGTTTTTCTTCCAGGCGTTTTAAAATATTGCAGGTACTTTTCCCGCTCAATTCCCGGTAAAGTTTCGGACCGACAATTTCACTGACTCCGCTGGGATCGGCATAAGATATGATCTGGGCACCATGTTCAATGCCGGCTTCTATATACTTGACAATACGGTCTTCCACCAGTTGCAGTACCTGCTTAACCATCTGCTTCTGCTTACTGATTCCTCTGTAAAGCACCATACTGTCCAGCAGCATTCCCAGTATTGTTAACGGTCCTTCCGCATTCAGCGCCACAATATGGCCTTCGTCCCGCAGCAGACGGATACTTTGCAGAACTTCATGAATTCTGCCTTTCGTCAAATCCATTTCTGGTATCTCTGCCAATTGTTCAATGCTGGTAAACGTATAACCTCCCGTAAACCTTGGCCCAGTGCTGTCGTTGCCAACAACCACCTTCGCCCCCAGCGCTTCCGCTTCTACTGTGACACAAAACGGAACCCTGCAGATGCTGTCCTTATCCAGTTCTTTCTTTTGGACGGCAACCGCCGCCATCGCCCGTCTGTCCGTATGGGCTTTATAAAAACTAATACCGGTCGAATGTATAATGGATTCCGGTATTTCTTCCGAGTTGATCCCCCCACATTTAAATCCGGCTTTGTTATCCATAACGGCAACTCCTTACCTTTCCTGTTTCAAGCAGCTGTCAATGTGGCAACCCACTGATTTTGTAAAACTGAATAAACCTGCTTTCTTTGACGAAATCTCTTATAATAGGAGTTATCTTCCTAACTATTCAAGTAAACTTATTCTGTTTTACAAATACAATTTTTATTATGGCGGAGAGTCCGGGAGTCGCACCCGGCTGCACGAATTTAGAGTCCATGCGATCTCTTCGATCCACTCTCCGTAAAAATTATTTCTATTCCCCCTGAAGGCAGATTACAACCACCGAAATATATAATTACCTGCAGGGGGAATGATAACAACCTATTATTTCTTAGCCCAGTAATCCAGACCCAATCCGGTCAAAATTTTTACTGCTTCGTCATAGACATCCAGGTATTCCTGAGTCGGAACAAGTTTTACCACATCATAGCACTCCTGGAACGGTTTCCCTTGGGGAGCGGTTTTGTAATTTTTTTCATACAACGCAATCAACTTATCCAGTATTTCATTCACTTTTTCCGTTTCCATACCGGCTACAGCTTTAGCGGCCTCCGCCATCATTCTGGCTTCCATACCTGTCGTATAGTTAGTCGCTACGCCTTTGCTGGCCGCCACGCCGGAAAGAATTTCCCGGCCGCTGGCTGTATCGGTGATGGCCTGAGCTGCTGTTTCCAGCAGACACATCACTGTGCAGGGGCCTGCCAGTGTATAGTACTGATTGCCCAGCATTAAATGAGTATTGGCCTCAATTGCCATGGCGCAGTGGCCTGCTACAGCCAGAGCCTCTCTGGCTGTAGTAATGCCCCAGCGCACATGAACCGGACCGTCCAAATGCCAGGTAGCCTGAGTCATTACAAAGGCATTCAGTGTGGTGGCGACGTCAACGATTGTCGTTTCCTCCAAACCGCCTGCATAGCCTCCGTAAATAGGCATCTGTTCGCACATGATAATATTGCCAGCTAATGCATAATGAGCAGTGAAAACCAATGCACCTACATCAATTTTCAACTCATTCAACTGGGATACTTCATGGCTGTCAGATGGCCTCATTCCGCCAGGAAAATCAGCTGCGATTACTCCTGCCGGTGAAAGTGAAGTTTCATTCCCCTAGAGGCCCATGCCGGTGCGGCCGGCTCTGTCCTGGGCAGCTCTTACCATAATCGCTTCTGATTTAACTGCGGCAATCTCCCAGGGGCTTCCCGGTACGGGATCATACCCTTTGATGGTCTGAAGAACACCGTCAACAATGGTATCGACTTGTCTTTCCTGGGCGTAAGACTGATGAATGGCCAGGAACTGATCTTCAGAGCAGGGAGCTCCTGTAGGCCCGCCTTGAATGATCGGCGGCTTTTTATCGGTATAACTGCGGCAAGCCAGTGTAACCGCATTCTTTCCTTCGCCATAAACCACCGATGTCGGTGCTGCTTCCAGGGCGGACAGTACTTCATCTTTCGTATACTTAATCACGCGATTGGTATCAATACAGTACACACCGCATTCCAGCAACATTTCCAAGCCTGCCTGGAACAAATTGCTAATCATTCCCGTGTCAGTCGGAATCATTTGCTTTTTGTCCATCTTTATGCCATATTTTTTCTTTAAACGGCTGGCCGTTTGCGGGATTATTTTAAAATCCCAGTCTTTTTCATCCACCTTAGGTCCGCTTTTGGCTCTTTCATACACCTCAAAAACGGTTAACGTCTGTGGAATTGCCATATTTTCACCCCCGTAATTCCGCTATTAAAGCGTTTGCTTTTTCCACTGCTTCCGATGCGGTCTCGGCATAGGCATCGGCACCGATTTTTTCTATCCATTCCGGCGATACCGGCGCACCGCCGAACATGCATTTGAATTTATCGCGGATTCCTTCTTCCTTCAATAAAGTAATGATATCCCGCTGCGCCGGCATCGTTGTCGTCATCAAGGCCGCTCCGGCTATAATGTCCACGTTATGTTCTTTCGCCTTGCTGATTACTTCCTCTGTATCGACATCCCTGCCCAGGTCAATCACTTCAAAACCACTGGCGGACAACATGGTTTTGACTATGTTTTTGCCAATATCATGAATATCTCCCTGTACAGTCATCAACAGAATCTTGCCTTTGGACACCTTGCCCATATCCTCGGCAGAAATTGCCTGCTTCAATATCGCAACGGCTGCATCAAAGGCTTCCGATGCGAGTACTAGCTGAGGTACAAACACCTCGCCTTCATCGAAAAGGTCACTCAGCGTCTGCATCCCGGCCGACAATCCATTGCTGATTGCAAACAAAGGATCCATATTGGCGGACAAAGCCTCTTTTGCCGCCTCTTCCGCCATGTCGACATCAGTTTCTTCAATAGAAGTTTTCAATTTATTCAATATCTCTTGCTGACTTAAGCCCACTGTTCTCACCTCCCTTACTTTACTATCGTCACTTGAATCTTTAGTCTTTCCATGATTCCCAACCGGTTCAGCTCCACCGTCTCACCTCCTCCGTTTGATATCGCCCTTTGACATCTGCATTAGATTGGCATTCCTGTTTTTAGCAGCTATCAGTGTTTTTGCCAAAGCAACCACCTCCGTTGCGCTGTCCGCATATCCATCGGCGCCAATTTTTTTAACCCAATCAGCCGATACCGGTGAACCGCCAAATATGACTTTAAACTGTTCACGAATTCCTTCTTCGTTTAATAAGTTAATAATATCCTTTTGCGACGGCAGCGTAGTCGTCATGAGAGCGGCACCGACAATAATATCTACTTTCAGTTCTTTTGCTTTTTCCACCACTTCTTCTGCCGGAACATCGCGTCCTAAATCAAATACTTTAAAACCATTGGCAGACAGCATTGTCAACGCAATATTTTTGCCAATATCGTGAATATCGCCTTTTACCGTATGGATAAGAATCTTTCCCAATACCGTTCTCTCTTTGTCCTCTCTTGACATTGATTCGGTCAGAACATTAACAGCAGTTTCAAAGGCATCGGCAGCCACCAGCAAATGGGGAACAAATACTTCTCCTTCATCGAAGCGGTCGCTGATCGTCTTCATCCCTTTTGCCAATCCCTTTTCAATGGCAACAACCGGAGAAATCTGCATTTCGACAGCCTCCTGAGCTGCCTTTTTAGCTAATTTGGTTTCCATCTTTTCCACTGATTTCTGCAGTTTTTTCAAGACTGTTTGCTGGCTCATACCGTGCCTCCTCAAACTAATCTTCTTTATTTAATAAAAGATGCTTATCCAGGTTGTATCCATAGATATAACCCAGATAAGCATCTTTGCTTATTTAATCACTCATTTAAGCATATTATAACGGTAACTATTTATTTGTTTTATATGAAATGTATTATAGCACCTTTACGTTTGCTATGCAATACTTTTTTAGAATATTTTATATGATATTTCAATAAAAGATACCGCGTCAATCCAATTTTATCAAATAAATACATACTTTTATAATCAATTATTTATTTTTTGATTGGGAAGACTTAACATATAACTTTTGACTACCGGAAGAACCAAGGACTGTCTTTCTATCAGCCGACCTTAATATTTGTCGTACTGTTTCAATGGAAATGGAATGTCCTATTTTTCCCTTGGCAAGCTCCGTTATATAGGCCAGCGTCCAATTTTTTGGCTCTTCCGGCTGTTTGCAGGCCAGCTGAATAATTTTCCGGCGCTCTTCCTCTGTAAAAATATCCGGAGCGCCGCTTCGTTCCAAATCCGCGATGCCGGCCAATCGCTGTTCGGCAAACCGGTTCCTCCATTTGCGGCAAGTTTTTTCCGTTACATGAAGTATTTTAGCAATTTCCGTACATTCCCTGTTCTCTGCCGCTAACAGAATAATCTGCGAGCGGATATAAAGCCTTTTTTCAACTTTTTGGCCCTTTACATTCTTTTCTAATTCTTCTCTTTCCTTCGCTGTTAACTCAATTTTGACAGCTACTCTTGGCATACCATCAACCTCTCCTGCAAATCCCTGCTAATCTGTTAAATCAGGAATTTGATCCAATATATGCTGAACATGGGGAAAAGGATCGACAGCATGGGGAAACGACATTGCCGTATAAAATTCCTTTTGAAAATCAGGCTCGGTTGCCGTTTCAATAAAATGCACCGTCTTGGCTGCTGCTTCAGCTTCAACCCGTTTATCAACATCCATAAGCGCTACTTTCGCTCCCTCGCCGGCGGCATTTCCCACAGCAATTACATTTTCCAATTCACAGTCAGGGAACATGCCTATCACCATGGCATTTTCCTTATTGATATAGCTGCCAAAAGCGCCGGCTAAAATTACTCTGTCGACATTCTCTATGCCTTTCTTCCGCATTAAAAGCTTTGCCCCGGCATACAGGGCGGCTTTTGCCAGCTGAACGGCACGCACATCCTTCTGGTTTATCGTTATATCCTGTCCAATTGCTGTTTCACCCGCCCAAGCCAGTACATATTCAAACTTTCCGTCCGCTCCCTGCCGGACTCTAGCGGACTTGACTTTTTTATTAAACTTACCGTCCGGATACAAAATGCCGGCTTTAAACATTTCCGCAACAGCGTCAATAATGCCTGAGCCGCAGATGCCTTTCGCCCGCGCCGGTTCACCGGAGACATATCCGCCAATAATTTTTATCTCCGGCTCCCCGGTGGCAGCATCAATGATTACCCCTTCGATCGCTCCAGCTGCCGCCCGCATGCCATACTTGATCTGCGCCCCCTCCAGCGCCGGACCGGTAGCGCAGGAAGCAGCCAAAACACCGTTTCGATTGCCCAAATTGATCTCGCCGTTCGTCCCGATATCAATAACAAGCACCATTTGTTCCTGCTTATACGGCTCTTCCGCTATCAGCACCGCAACATTATCAGCGCCAACAAACCCCGCCTCAATCGGCAGGCAATGAATATAGCCGGCTTGGGCAATTCCGATGCCCAATTCCCGTGCCTTAATCGTAAGAGATTGCCTGATAACTGAAACAAACGGCACAGTCCCAATGCTTATCGGATTTAAATTCAGGGCGATGTGATGCATGACCGTGTTAAAAACCAGAACGATTTCAAATACATGCTGCGGCGTAATACCGGCCGTCTTGGTCAGTCTTTTAACAAGCGTGTTAATATCGTCAATAATTAATTGATTCAGCTTTTCAAGGCCGTCGTCATTCAGCATGCAATAAGTAATCCGCGATATGACATCATCGCCATAGCGGACCTGACTGTTCATCAAAGAGTCCTGGGACAGGACTTCCCCTGTGGCCAGATCACATAAATATGCCGCAAGCGTGGTTGTGCCGATATCCATGGCAATCCCATATGCTTTGTCACAGTCTTGCGGCTCTACGGCAATAATTTCTGAATCCTTCCATATCGTAACATTCACTTTCCATTTATTTTGCCGCAAAATATCAGGCAGAACCTTCAAAACACTATAATCAATATTTATGTCTTTACCTCTCTGAAATAACCGGTTCGGCAAACCCGCTTTGAGACGATCAGCATCATCACGGTAATCTTCCAGCGTTGGCCTGTCCAGTTCCACTTCATATTTTCTTACAGCCGGATTGATCTTAAAAACTTTCTTTTGTCCATTTTCCAGAATAATCTGCCGGGCAGCTCTGCTTTGTTCCGGGACATACACTGCAATATCTCCCTGAATTGTCGCACAGCATGCCAAGCGATAATGAGCGGCCAGTTCCTCCGGCGTCAGCAGCTTTTTTTCCCGCTCACTTACCGGTGACAAATGTGCCATACCGGAAGTAATGCCGCAGCTACCAAAAAAGCCTGCTTCAATTTTAACTTTGCATTTGCCGCACATTTGAGCTCCGCCGCAGGGTGTTTCAATCTCAGCTCCCAGCTTTCTGGCGGCATCAAGTACAGTTTGATTTTCGGAAACCGTTCCCCGGCAGCCTGCTGGCTGAAAAACCGCAGTATATTCCATGATAAATTCTCTCCATTCCATTTATAACGATACCAACTTATCTGATAATACCTGCCGTAAATATCCATTAATGGCAAAATGCCAATAAAAACAGATGTTCTGCGAAGCTACGCCGGAACATCTTTGTTCTCATTGCTGATATTTTATACTGTTATAATAGCAATATCATCTTTTTCTGTCAATCATATCTGCAATAAATATTACTACGCAAAATATATCTTAGCGTAAAATGATATATATAAATCCATTAAATTCGGTATGATATTTTTATTGACAGCTGTTTTTCAATCTGCTAGTATATAAACATCAAATTTGATTCATTCATCAGGCAATGCTGCCTTTGCATTTTTTTGCAAAGGCATTTTTGTTTTTAGTCATCTGGACAATGATGTCCTGGGGATTATGCTCCCCAGGACATCTCTGTTTTTTTGAAGGAGGTGGCCCCCATGGTATTATTTCGTAAAAGCATCTAATTCAGTACTTTATTTGAAAGCCGTGTCCAAGCAAAAATATATCGACTGGAATGAAAGGGGTTTTATGTATGAAAAAGCTATGTACCGTTCTTGGGTTACTGCTCGTTCTAACCGCACTATTAGCTCCCGTTGTTTTCGCTGCTGAAGGAGGAGACGCTCCTGTGGTGGAACCGCCTAAAATCGATACCGGCGATACCGCATTCGTTATGCTGTGCGCCGCATTGGTAATGCTAATGACCCCCGCGCTGGCAATCTTTTACGGCGGCATGGTTCGAACAAAAAATGTATTAAGCACAATCATGCAAAGCTTTATCTGTCTTGGCATCGTGTCCATTCAATGGGCGCTCTTTGGTTATTCTCTTGCTTTTGGACCTGATGTAAACCATATAATTGGCAGTTTGGACTGGATGGGGCTCAATACTGTGGGCGTCGATCCAAACGTTGACTATTCGGCTACGATCCCGCATCTTGCTTTCATGATCTTCCAAGGAATGTTCGCCTTTATTACACCCGCCATTATTTCCGGTTCTGTCGCCGAACGTGTAAAATTCCCGGCTTATTTAGCCTTCATCCTCCTGTGGGCAACTTTCGTCTATGATCCCGTAGCTCATTGGGTATGGGGTGTTGGCGGCTGGCTGCGCGACCTGGGTGTGCTTGACTTTGCCGGCGGTACTGTCGTGCATATTATTTCCGGAGTATCCGGTCTCGTTTTTGCCATTATGATTGGCAAACGCAAGGGCTACGGCAGTGAAGCGATGGTGCCTCACAATCTGCCATTGACTGTTATTGGCGCAGCTCTCCTGTGGTTTGGCTGGTTTGGGTTTAACGCCGGCAGCGCTCTCGGTGCAAACGGCACTGCTCTTACCGCCTTTGTTACGACTCATATGGCCGCAGCCACCGCTACTGTGTTCTGGGTCATCGCCGAATGGCTGCATCATGGCAAACCGACGATTCTTGGTGCGGCATCCGGCTGTCTTGCCGGTCTGGTTATCATAACTCCTGCCGCCGGCTTCGTCAGCTCCATGTCTTCCATTATTATGGGCGCCATTGGCGGCACCGCCTGCTACTTCTCCGTAGCCGTAATGAAAACAAAGCTTGGTTATGACGATTCCTTGGATGCTTTCGGTATCCACGGCTTTGGCGGCACGTTAGGCGCGATTCTTACCGGTTTCTTCGCCTCAAAAGAGATTAACTCCGCCGGCGCCGATGGTTTCTTCTACGGTAATCCGGAACAAGTACTGTATCAACTTGCCGGTGTGGCTACCAGCTGGATATTCGCTGCCGTAGTAACCTTCATCATTGTCAAAGTCGTTGGCCTGTTCCTGCAAATTAAAGCCGATCCCGATGAAGAAGTGCAAGGAATCGATCTTATCGAACACGGCGAACGCGGTTACGCCCATCAGGATATCGCCGTTGGTTCACCGCTGAACTTTTTATCAAATACTGCTTCCAGTCAGTCAGCTGTTGTGAAAAAAACAACACTGGCGTAACCTCGCTGTAGAAAAGAAGGGGGAAATCCGATGAATCCGCTAACAAAAATTGAGATTATTACCCGGCCGGAAAAATTAGATGAACTGAAAGAAGCTCTGAATAAAATTAATGTGGCCGGTATGACTATTACAAATGTGTATGGCTGCGGTTTAAGCAAAGGCCATAACGAAGTTTATCGCGGCCAAGAATACACTATCAATTTAGTACCAAAAATCAAACTTGAAATTGTAGTTTGCGAAATTCCGGTAGAACGGGTGGTAGAAACCGCTAAAAAAGTTTGCCGTACCGGTAAAATAGGTGATGGTAAAATTTTTGTCTACTCTCTTGCTAACGCCGTACGAATTCGTACCGGCGAAGAAGGAGACATCGCGATTATGGAGCCAAATCAATAACGTAGAATTATTTCCCCGATTTTTATAGCTCCTTGCGTCTTTCGGTTGGGAAGACGCAAGGAGCTATCTTAAACTGAGCGGCTGCGGCAAACCGTTTTGTCACCTGCTCACCCATTCTCTGGCCCATAGCATTATACAGAGTAATAAGTCGGCAACGGCATTCCTGTGTTTCCAAATCAACCGCCTCCCCATAACGCGCGGCGGCCTGCACATCCTGGCGCATAAACTCATACAGGTCATAGAGTTTGCAATAATATTCCGGTTCCCGGGGTTCCAAGGCAATTGCCTGCCGGTAGCAGCCGGCAGCTTCCCCTGGCGATCCGGTTTGCTGCAGCAAATCAGCCAATGTGCCGTAAGCCTCCTGGCAGTCCGGATGAGCAGCCAGATAAAGACGTACATAATACTTGGCATCCGTCAGCTGACCATACTGCTGCCACAGTCGACCGATGATCAATCCATATTCGTTTAAACAGGTACCATCCAGATGATTCAGCAGTTCTTTACCATATTTCCATCGCGTCAAATCGAATGTCCGTCTTAGAATGTCCAGCAATAAAGCCATGCCTTCTTCCCCTAAAAGCACGGAAAAACTCTCCTTACTATTGGACGCATCCCGCAGCAGTCTGATAACCGCCCCGGTATCGGCAGATAACCCCAGCACAAATAGCTGCTCAGCCAGCATAGCGACGATATGGCCGTTGCCCTGAAACCAAAAACATAAAAGTAGATTGAACTTGGCGACCGGGTATAATGGGTCGTCAGAAGTAAATAAATCAAACAGCCGCAAAGCTTCCAAATGGCGTTCCTGTTGAATCAGGCATATAGCCTGATTCAGAATGTTCTGCGAGGGAACCGGGTACTCCGGCATCCCCTGTTCATAGTAATCCAGCGCTAATCTGAACGCTCCCTGTCCGATAAGAATTTGAGCCATTAGCAAATGCGCCTGGGGGGAGCGAAGCTCACACAGTTTTTCCAGGCACTCCCTGGCATATATCGGATCTTCCCTTGGCCTGAGAATGCGGATGATGCACTCCAGGGCGGTAACGAATGCTGGATTATCCCGCAATCCCCGAATGTAGTAGCGTAGCGCCTCCTCCTCATTGCCGAACTTCTCAGCCAATTGTCCCAGATAAAAACAGGGGCAAAATCCCCTGCTTCCGTTAAATGCGTCGTAATGATCCGGTTGCTCCGGCAGTGACAAACATTTAGCAAAAAAAGTATATGCTGCCCCATAATCTTTCGCCTCATAGCTTACCTGACCACTGCATAAATACAAACCGGCATGGTCGGGAAACAGCTCTAAACCGGTACGGGCCGCCGCCAGCGCTCGTTGTGGCTCCCCGCTTTTATAATAGGAGTATGCCAGATAATTAAATAGTTTTGGCAAAAACATTTGCCTATGATCGGTTTCCTGAACCGCAAATTCGAATTCCCGGGCTGCATCCTCAAAGTGCCCAGCCCGAAACAACTCTATTCCACAGTGATAACGTGCCTGGTAATTATCCGGAGCAGCTTCAGCCTTCACAATCATGCATAAATTATCCATATTCACACCTTAACTTAAATAGTATCTATACTACTATATGCCATGGACATTTACGATGTGCAAACGGCATCCGTTCGGCGTTAACCGGCCTGATGCCGTTGATATTATTCCAATTATATATTAATCTCTTATGTCACTTTTCAGACTGCTGCGTAATATTATGTACTAACAGCTTTACTAAACCACCCGGTATCTTCGCAAGTGCTTAAAGTAAATATGTAACCGATTAACAACTCTTGATAAATTTCCCTAATATAAAGTGAGGAGGTATTTTCGTGGGCGTTATTTTTTTTAAGCCCCCGGTTATGGATACATCTGTCAACCTGGGCTCCCGCCATCGTCTTCGCTGCCGCGAGAAAGAATTAAATGTTGGCCGGAAGGACGACGACACTTTCCGTGCTTTACTGCAATTTGATTTATCCCAATTGCCCTTTTCTTTACCGATCTTTCGCGCTACATTATATTTATTTCTCTTCAGCGACTATTGCGACAAATCGCAAACCATTCAGTTGTTTCAGGTATTATCCCGCTGGAACCAAAAAACGGTTTCCGGAATTAACTTTCCTTTAACCGGGGCCAAACCAGTTGACACTGTCCTGAAAACTAACCAAAACAAAGACTGTTTAGCTTTCAATATAACACCGCTGGTGGCAAAATGGCAAAGCAGTCTGGCGGCAAATCTGGGTGTCATGATCAGAACGAAATGCGAAATTGGTTTTAACAATCTTATTCGTTTTTGCAGCAGCGAATTCAATGACTCTTCTTGCTGGCCGTACATTGAAATCAATTATCTGGAGCCCCATCCGCCCGACGATCAGGGCTGCCCTCATTTGGAGTTCCGGTCCAATGTCCATACCTCAGACGAAATAAATTGCACCAACCCGATCAATACTTTATGTTTTAGCTATTCGTATTTAGTGATGAACAGCGGCGAATCCCCGGCAATTGCCTATCTGCAAATCAGTCCGGACGGTGAAACATGGCTGACTCAGACCGAAACAGCCAGGATACAGCCAAAACAACTGCACACATTTGCCGCCATCTACATTGCCAAATTCTCGCGATTATGCTACACATCCGCAGTTCCTGGCCAAAGTACTGCCTTAACTGTTTATGTACAAGGAACATCATAAACAACAGAGACCGGCAAACCTGCCGGTCTCTGTTGTTATGTTTTTTCTACTGTTGACTGCCGCTGCCTTAATTCCTGCAACCGGCCCTGCGGATACTGCCACTGGTGTGCCAGGCGGCAGGCTGCTAAGTAGGCGGCTTCCGCCTGATCATTCCGGCCGGTCATCAGCAAAGCATCCGCCAGCAATACCTGAATGTGGCAAAGCGGTAAAAGAGTATCTGTTCCTGCCGCTGCCGCCTGCCGCAGACCGTCAGCAGCCGCCTGCCAGTCACCAGACTGAACAGCTGTCAGTCCCTTCAATAGACAAAATTCCGGATCTCCGGGAAACATAATCAACGCATTGTCCAACAGACGGTTCAGCCGCTCCCGCTCACCGGTTTGAAGCATTCCCGTCCCCAAAGTAGTAATCACATGATGAAAATAGCCCTCTCCCCCTGTCAGACGCACCAAAGCAGCTGACAAAAATTCATTGCCCTGGATAATATCACCGGCCTGAGTAAATTCAATTCCCAAACTGTACAGCAAAAACGGATCATCCGGCTTTGCTTCCAATGCCCGTCTAATAATACAGATATTGCGCTGATGCTTATTTTTCGCCGCAATTCTTTTCTGCAGATAGCCGGTATGGAGAATCGCAATACCGGAGTGAACCAGGCCAAAATTTCCGTTTTGCTGCTTTATGCTGCCGATAACTTGTTCATGAATCGCTCCTTCAAACCGGTATAACGGATTGTTCTTAAACAACCGCACGACTTGATCGCTGACCTCTTCCTCCCCATCCCCCAGCAAGCTGCGAATGGTAAGAAAATAACCTTCCACGCCGGAAGCGGCAAGCAGCCGGGCAAACAATTCCCGATCAACAGGTTCCAGTACCTCATCACCATCCAGGACTAATATCCAATCGCCTGCAGCCTGACCCAGGCCAAAGTTGCGGGCGGCGGCAAAATCATCCTGCCATGCATACGGCACGACCTTGGCCTTAAGCTTCTCTGCCAGTTTCACCGTATGATCGACAGAACCGGTATCAACAACGACGATCTCATCGACCAGCCCCGCCGCGCTTTGGATGCAAGCTGTAATGCAGTCTTCTTCGTTTTTCGTTATAAGGCATAAGCTGACTGTCGGCTTGATTTTCATACATATAAACTCCTTGCCGGAAGATATTGAATATTCATCAATTCTTCAACGTCGTTCCCCTGTTTCCGCCAAAATTCGACCGTCAGCCGGGCACCGGCTGGCGACATGCCGGAAACAAGGTCAAGAGCCTCGGCCGCCAGCCGCCGGAACATAGCTCCGTCCCTGCCTGAACCGGCCCGCAGACAGTTGGCGGCAACATTGAGCAATACCCGGGCTGCTTCTGTCTCCCGGAACTTTTCCACCCCACGGTAGTATTCGCCGCCGCTGCAGCGAGAAATCAAGCTTAACAGAGCCCAGGCAGCGCTGCGGTTCTCGGCTTGACGCCATAAGGACAATGCCGTATTCTTAGCCTCCCGGTACTGTCCCGCAAAAAGCTGGGCGATAAACTGATAAGTATGGCCGGCCGCAGATAATTCCATCGCCGCTTTCTTCAATTTATTCAAGACCGCCAGTGCCTGCTCGCCGCGTCCGCAATATACCAGGCAGCGGACTAAAGAAAGATCGCTGTCTCCTTCCGGCAAATATTCATCCCCCTCAAGGCAGGACAGTGCCAGTTCTGCATAGCCGGAGATAAAAAATAATTGGGCCAGAATACTTCTCCATTGTTTATTCTCAAGGCAGCCGACTGATCGGAAACGGTTAAAAGACCGGCTGGCTCCCTCCGCGGCCAGTCCGAGAAAAAACAGATTGCACAGCGGGTATACAAAATCCGGATTGGCTGTTAAGGCTTGCTGATACAAAATTTGAGCGTTCTGAAACTGGCCCAGCTTCTCATGACATTCCCCGGCATGGTACAAAGCGAGAAAACTATCCGTACCATTCGTATGACTAAAAACAGCCGACGGACATCCGCTGTCCAGCGCCTTTTGAAAATATTCCAGTGATGCCCGATAGTCCCCCATTATAAGCAAAACCACTCCATAATCAAAAAAAAGGTCCGTATAAGCAGGATAACGCAGGATTTCTTCCCGACATACGCAGCAGGCGTCCTGCCACCGATTAAGCGCCGATAGACAAGTAATGGTGTGCCGCACCGCCGGTGCCCGGAATAGAAGATGCTCTTCCGGCAACCGGCGTCGTGTTTGCTGAAAATAAGGCAGTGCTTTGCTGAATTGCCCAAGTCCCATCCATTCTACGCCCAGATAATACTGTAAAAAGCAATTTTCCGGCTGGTCGGCTAACGCTTTTTTTAATAACGCTAGGTTGCGTCCTCTTTTACTATTTCGTTCCCGGGGCAAAACCAGTTGATGGATGATCACCGGACCTGGCGCAGTCCCTACCGCTTCCGGCTTCGCCAGCACAACCTGCTCGTGAATTATCCCGGAATACCGGTAGAACGGAGTGTTTCGGAACAGCCGCAGCACAGCAC
This sequence comes from Veillonellales bacterium, assembly GCA_039680175.1. Classification (NCBI taxonomy): domain Bacteria; kingdom Bacillati; phylum Bacillota; class Negativicutes; order Veillonellales; species Veillonellales bacterium. The sequence goes on from JBDKTO010000091.1 coordinate 58,730, forward strand.
AGCGGTCGTAATCACCGGCTGAGGGTGTACGCTGATTGTGCAGCGGCAGAAAAAAAGCCTCATATTCAGGGTGCTGAATAATTACCCCATGCAGATCGCCGCTGTTTTCAGCAAGTTGTTCGTCCGCATCAAGGGATAAAATCCAATCACCGTTACACTGGTCAAGGGCATAATTGCGGGCAGCGCTAAAATCTCCCTTCCAGGGAAAAGAAAAAATCCTATCGGAAAACTGTTTGGCAATTTCCACTGTTCGATCGGTTGAACCCGTATCCACAATAACAATTTCGTCGACAAGCCGGTGAACGCTATTGAGACAGGCGGTCAGATACTTCGCTTCATTGCGTACAATCATCGCCAGACTAATGGCCGGAATCATGGCTTGCCTGCCTCCTCCCCGGACAAAACAAGGGAAGTTATCGGCGAAAATCGCTCTGCCGCTTTATCTAACACAGCCCGGCCTAACTCCTTATAAAGAGCAATCAATTTACAATAGTACTGCGGTTCCCGGGGATCTTTGTCAATCGCCTGCCGGTAATAAGACGCCGCCTCGAAAAATGCTCCTGTGTCCCTTAGCAATTCGGCCAGCAAGCCATAGGCTTCCGCACTGTCCGGATGAGCGTTTAGATACAGCCGCACAAAATTTCGTGATTCCTCCAGACGGCCGTATTTTTTCAATATTTCACCAATTTTTATTCCGTATTCGGTTAAACAATTTTTATTCAAGCGCTGCAGCAGCTTTTCTCCGTAATCCCATCGCTTTAAAGCCAGCGTCCGCATTAATATTTCCAACAACAGGGTCATACCCTCTTCCTCCAGCTGCATAGTAAAAGCTTCCTTTCCCTCGGAAATATCCCGCAGCAAGCCAACAACCGCGCCGGTATCCGGCGTCAGCCCCAAAGCAAAAAGCTGGTCAGCCGCTTTCCTGACTTGATCGTTATTGCCCTGTAACCAAAAGCAAAGTAATTTATTCATTATGGCTAAAGGATATAACGGCTCCTTCGGCAGAAATAAATTGAGCAATTCCACGGCTTCCGGATAATTTGCTTGCTGCAGCAAGCAAACAGCCTGATGTATCGTGTTCAGCGACGGTTCCTGTATTCCTGCAGCTCCCCGGCGGAGATACTCCAGCGCCAGGCCAAAAGCTCCTTCGCGGAAAAAAATCTGTCCCATGATTAAATAGGCTTGGGGTGAACAAAAGTCGCATAACCTTTCCAGTGCGTTCCGGGCATATACCGGGTCCTCCCCCGGTCTGAGAATACGGGTGATGTTTGCCAGAATAGGAAAAAACAGCGGATTATCCCGCAATCCCTGAATATAGTAGCGCAATGCTTCCTCTTCATTGCAGAATTTCTCTGCCAGCTGTCCCAGATAAAAGCACGGGCGAAATCCCCGCATACCGCTGTGTGAGGCATAATGAACCGGCTGCTCGGGTAAAGACAGACATCTTTCAAAAAAGGCGTAGGCTGCCCCGTAATTCTTGGTGTCATAACTGATCAACCCGCCATAGTAGTAAAGATCGGCATAATCAGGAACTTGGGCTATACCGGTATTGACCATGTCCATTGCTTCTTCCAGTCTGCCTGCCCCGTGGTATGCCATTACAATGTAACGTATCACTCTCGCTAAGTAAAGTGCTCCCGGCTCAAGCTGCTGAATCACAGCCAAAAATTCCCGTACGGACGCCTCAAATTGTCCGCTCCGGTATAATTCTACTCCATAGTGGTAACGCAGCGAGAGACTGTCGGGATGAACCGCCAATTCTTTACTGAGCATTGATAAATTACGGTTTATCTTGTCTTTTTCCTCAATTTGCTGATTCAGGTAGCCGTAATGCAAAATAACAACTTCTTCGGTGATTAGAAATTTAGCTTGGTGACTGCGCGCCTGTATAGTATCCACAATCTGTTCATGCACCGCATCATGAAACCGGTAATCAGGCCGGTTACGAAACAAGCGAAAAACCATGTCCGGGGAACATTCGGAATAACTCTCGCTGCCTACATAATTAATAATTTTGATAAAATAGCCTTCCACATCGTTAGCCTTCACTATCTCCCGCAATACGGCGCCGCTGCCGGCTGTCATTGACTCATCCGCATCCAAAAATAAAATCCAGCCGCCGGCAGCCAAATCCAGGGAAGCGTTGCGGGCATCACTAAAATTGCCGTTCCACAAAAAAGATTGAACTTGCGCGCCATATGCTCGGGCGATTTTCATCGTCTTATCGGTGGAACCAGTATCAATCACAATGATCTCATCCACAGCTTCCTTTACACTTTCTAAGCAGCGGGCGATGTTCTGCTCCTCGTTTTTGACAATCATACATAAGCTAATCGTAATATTATTATCCATAACCTGCTCCTTGTAAAAATCGCTTTTATAATACTATATGAGCCATTTTCAGAAGAAGTGCGCCCGGCTGGCTCTTTGCTAAGCACAACAAAATCTTCCCTTGCCATTCAAATTCTGTCACCTTTGCGATACGAAACCATATTATGTAGTAAAGCCGTAATTCGTAAACCAATTTACGGTTAATTTTGAAAGGAGGCAAACCAGTGCCTAACTTTAAGATGTTTCAAGACCTTCCGGAGCAAGCGAAAATACAAATTTATGGTTCTTCAACGACCTTCCCCATCCAAACCGACACTTCGGGTAATTTAAGCGTCACCGGTACCGTATCCATCACCGGCACCCCGACCGTCACCGGTACCGTATCCATCACCGGGACTCCGACCATCACTGGTACCGTGTCTATCACCGGGACCCCAGAAATCACCGGTACCGTGTCCATCACCGGCACTCCGACCATCACCGGTACCGTGTCCATCACCGGTACCCCTGAAATCACTGGTACCGTATCTATCACCGGGACCCCGACCATCACTGGTACCGTATCCATCACCGGGACTCCGACCGTTACCGGTACCGTGTCCATTACCGGCACCCCGAACGTATTGACGACTGTCGCTACAACCGATGTTCCTCAAATCGGCATTACAAGCTCCACTACCGCATATACCGCATACCCCGCAAACCCGGGCTTTAACGTGCTGAACATCCCCAACTGGAGTTTTGGCATTGTCAACACCAGTGCGGTTACCACTGATTTTGCTAATCTCCAATTACAAATAAGCCCTGACGGATTTTCCTGGTTCGATGAAGGGGGCGCGATAACCCTGGGTGGTGTCGCCACATCCGTAGCCAATATATTGTGGTCAAGCAGAGTCCTCAAATATGCCCATCTTCAATATAGCAACGCGAGTTCAACCAGCAATATAACACTTAACATCTACTTCCAAGGTCAATTTAGTTAATCTGTGCCGGTTGCTTCGTTCCGCCAAATTCTCTTAAGATGCCTTCGTCTCGGAGGAGGCGCTTCTATGCCATTCAACCTACCCCCTTTTAATAAAAACAGTAGATATCGGCAATTCAGCCGATATCTACTGTTTTTATGTTAGCGCTTCATCTGGCGCAGAGGTTATTCTTGCCTGCCATTGCCGCGCGGTCAACACAAAATCAGTGCATTTTCTCCTAATGCTGCTTCGTAACCGGAGAAGTGTCATTGCTTCTCCAGTTCTCCCATACAAACGGAAATTGATAAGTAATAAAGTGTGTTTTTGCTAATTCGTTCTGTATATGAATCATACGCTCAACTGCGTTTGGTACGAAGTCATGAAATTGGACCTGAATATTTTTAATGAATGATATCGCCTTCATTTCAATTAAATGTTCCAGCAAATCATATTCTCCGCCTTCAATGTTAATTTTCATCAAATCGATATTGGAAATGCCAGCCGCTTGAATAAAATCATTTGCCCTAACAAGAGTAATTTCTCTTTTTTTGTCTCCTTCTATAAATATTGACGACGAATCCTTATCCACATTCAGCATTGCCTTTTCGTCCTTTTTCCCCAGCCCAAATGAGTATACATGTATATGATCAAACGAATCAAACCTTTCCGCAATATGCGCGGCGTATTCCCTTACGGGTTCAAACACATGTATAGTACACCCATATCTTGCAAAAATATTTGCCGTCCATTCGCCCTGATATCCCCCGAGATCAAAGACAATCGATTTTTGATCCAAATCATATTCAAGCCGCAGTGTTTTGTCCCCTTGCGCCAGAAACCAGGGAATGACTCTTTGCTGCGGCGGCATTGCAAAAGCCTGCTGCGCAGCATTCAGTATTCCTTCTTTCTTATCCTTCCCCACGTCAACCCATCTCCTAATATTTTCTGTCTTCTTCCCATTTCCACGCTGACAACAATATTTGTTCCACTCCCAGCTGTGGTTCCCACTTTAACAGCTGCTTCGCTTTTCCCTTAGAAGCGATTAATCTGGCAGGATCGCCTGGTCTCCGCTCAGTGATGGTAAAATTCACTTTACGTTTAGAAATCCGTTCAAATATTTTAATGATCTCAAGAACGGAAAATCCTGTATTACTCCCTAAATTAAAAGACTCGGAAACGTCATTTCCTAAAATATAATTCAGCGCCGAATAATGTGCTTGCGCTAAATCCGCCACATGAATGAAGTCCCGAATACAGGTCCCATCCGGCGTAGCATAATCGCTGCCGTAAACAAGCATTTCCCTTTTCTTCAAAACAGACTGAAGGATAAGGGGAATCAGATGATGCTCAGGGCTATGGGATTCCCCTAGCTCACAATCGTTCGCGGCGCCTGCGGCATTAAAATACCGCAGAGCCGCATATTTGATCCCATAGGCTTTTCCGTAATCCCGCAGTAATTTTTCGCCGATTAATTTTGTCTCGCCATAGGGGTTGATGGGAAGTTCTTTATGCAATTCGTCGATAGGAATATAGTCAGGTTCGCCGAATATTGCGGCCGACGACGAAAAAATAATATGCCGAACAGAGTATTCAGCCATTACCTCCAGTAAGGTAATCAATTTGCTGACGTTATTTTTATAATATTTATCAGGATTTTGTACAGAATCAGGGACATCGGCAAATGCTGCCAGGTGAATCACTGCATCAATCTTCGCCGTATTGAAGATTGACTTCAGTACATTTTCATCACCGAAATCTCCCTTAATAAAATCTCCTTGCTTTACCGCTTCACGATGTCCAGAGGACAAGTCATCTAAAACAATTGTCTGCAGTCCCTTTTTGTTCAATAAAAAATTGCAATGACTGCCGATATATCCTGCTCCGCCGGTAATTAATACATTCACAAAAAGCCTCCTTCGATAATGAGTTTTCGAAAATATTGACTGATAACATGTCCTACGATCAGATGAATATCTTCTACCTGACCATAATTAAAATTATCAACCACGATATTCGCCTGCGTGAGTTCTTTTAATTTTCCTCCGTTGAATCCCAATATACCGATAGTAGTTACATTGATGCTGTTGGCATAGTTTACAGCCTCCACCAGGTTTGGTGAATTCCCTGATGCAGAAATGCAGAGCAATATATCTTCCGGCTCCAATAAATTTTCCAGCTGTTCTTTAAAAACGTCCTGATAAGAAATGTCATTGGCTATGGCGGTCATATGAGCAACATTATCATTCAAACTCATTATCTTTAGTCTTTTTTCACCGGTAACGGTAGTGCCTTTGCCGAAATCGCAGACATAATGGGAAGCGGTTGCCGCACTGCCGCCGTTGCCAATCACGTAAATTCTCTTATTTTTTTGATAAGCTTCCCATAAAATATTCAGTATGGTGTCAATGTCTCCGACAGAAAGAGTGTTTAGCGTATGAATCAATTCCCTGCAATATTGTTTGAAATATACGTTCACATTGCCCCTCTCCTCATATATCGCTAGGCCAAATAAATGATTCGGCTGCCGTGTTCGGCAATCTTGAAGTCAAGCCTTTTCAGCTGCCTTAAAGCAGCTTGAACTTGCTCCTGCTTATTTTCATCGCAATAAAACAGCAAGAATCCACCGCCGCCGGCGCCCAAAATTTTGCCGCCACCGGCGCCTGCCTGCCGGGCCTTCCAATAATAATCATCAATCATCGGATTGCTGATCCTGTTACTCAACTGCTTTTTCAACATCCAACCGGCGTGAAGGCTTTCGCCAATCTTACTGCTTACACCACCCGTCAGCAGGACATTTTTTAAATTGTCCGCTTCTTCCCGCAGACGGTCTAAATATTCCAGCTTATTTTTCGTTTCTTTCTGTTGATCAAATAAAATATCGCCGGCCGCGCGGGTAATGCCGGTATAGAATAGCAGGAATTTTTTATTTAGTTTACGCATATCATTTTCGTTTAAATTTACCGATTCATGTAGAACCGTTTCATCGGGATTAAACCGAAAATAATTGATATTGCCGAAGGCTGCGGCATATTGATCTTGTTTGCCAATGGGTTTCCCTAATTTATTGATTTCGATTTGACAAGCCTTATCCGCCAGATATTCCGAAGATTTTTGCTCTCCTTTGAATGTATATAAAGCATTTAATAAGCCGACTGTAAAACTGCTGGAAGACCCGAGTCCCGTCCCGGCGGGAATATCGGCGACAGATGTAATCTCAATACCTTGGGTAATCCCGGTCAGTCTGAGGCATTCGCGGACAATCTCATGTTGGATTTGCTCAATATTGTCAACAATTTCTGTTTTTGAATAACTGATTCGCAACGTATCGTCAAATCGTTTATTCACCGTAATATATACATATTTATCAATCGCTGCGCTAACGACCGCACCGTATCCACCGGAATAATAGGCGCGTAAATCCGTGCCTCCTCCGGCAAAGCTAATGCGAAATGGAGTTCTAGATATAATCATTTTTCCAGTCCTCATTTGCTTTTTTGTAATTTTCCCACGTGCCGATATCCAGCAGATATTCACGAATCCTGTATCCCCGCATTTTACCAATTAACAGCGGCAATATATCATAGCCAAAATCAAATACCGTTTTTTCGGCAGGAAAGTAATCGAATAGCCGCTGATCGGCTGCATAAATGCCGGCATTGGCCAGATTGCTTTTAGGGTTAACCGGTTTTTCACTAAATTTTGTAATTACATTATCCGGATTCATCACCGCAATTCCACACTGCCCGGGATTGCCGGTCAAAAACAAGCCCATTGTCAAAACATCCGGGTGGCTTGCGTGAAAGGACAGCAGTTTACTGATATTCAGACAAGTCAAATTATCGGCATAACAAATTAAAAAATCCTTTTCATTGGAAACGAAGTCTGCATTCTTTTTTACTGTGCCGCCGCTGCCTAAGAGTTCTTGTTCAAATACAAGTTTGATTTTCAGGTCCGATTGCTGTAGCCCTTCAACATAATGCTCAACCTGCTCGCTGCGGTAATGGGTATTAATCAGCACTTCCGAGACACGGTACTTTTGCAGCAGCTTAAGCCACCAGTATAACAGCGGCTGATGCTGAATGGGGACCAGGCATTTTGGCATATTGTCGGTAATTGGCCGCAGCCTTGTTCCATAGCCTGCGGCAAGCAGGAAAGCCTTCATGGATACCGCCCTCGAATCATAATCAGAGCCTGCCCGCAAAAGCTCCAGAAAAGCGGTGCTAAGCTTATGTATTATATGCAGCTGCTTATCAAGCCGCCACCGTCTTAGCCTAATTTTACAGGAACGATTCGCCGCTTAACCGGAAATACTTTACACCCCCACCAGGGAGCAATATAAATCCGGTATGCATATAGTAAAGCATACCGGATTAAACAATGGAATGAGGAAGCTCACCACAGGGAGGCGCTGCCATTGGATGTAACGACACTACAAAAAAGGATTGTTGAGATTTCGGCCCAAGCACGGGAAGGACATATTCCCAGCGCTTTATCGATCCTGGATATTCTGACAGTGCTGTATGATAAAGTACTGCGTTTTGATCCCGGCAGACCGGAATGGGAGGAACGGGACCGGTTCGTTTTAAGCAAAGGGCACGGCTCGCTGGCACTGTATACCATCCTTGCTGGAAAAGGTTTTTTTGCTGCAGCCGAGCTGGAAGCATTCGGCAAATACAACAGTATTCTGGGAGGACACCCTGATCGTACCAAAATTCCCGGCGTAGAGGTTTCTTCCGGTTCACTGGGACATGGGTTCCCTATTGCTGTCGGTATGGCGCTGGGACTTAAAATGAAGAATAATACATCGAGTAAAGTCTTTGTATTAATTGGCGATGGGGAAGCGAACGAGGGCTCTGTATGGGAAGCAGCGCTATTAGCGGCCCATCATTCATTAACCAATTTGTATTGTATCGTCGATAATAATCATTCTACTGACAGGGCTTTGGCAATGGGAGACATAGCGGCCAAATTTTCTGCCTTTGGCTGGGATACCCAAACCATAAACGGCCATAATCAGGCAGAAATTCTCCCGGCGCTGCTTACGAAAACAACTGACAAACCTCTGGCAGTTATCGCAAATTGTATAAAAGGCCATGGCTGTAAAATCATGGAGAACAATCCTGCCTGGCATCACCGGGTGCCTTCAGTAAATGAAAGTAAGCTCATCTTGGAGGATATGGTATGAGCATGCGACAACAATTCGTCAACTCAACGGAAGAAATACTGCGTGACGACCCCAAAACAGTTCTGCTGCTCGGTGATATCGGTGTTTTTGGTTTTCGTAATGCCTTCGAACGTTTTCCCACCCGGGTTTATAACATTGGCATTCTGGAACAGGCTACCATCGGTTTGGCAGCAGGGCTGGCACTGGAAGGCTGCATTCCCATTGTCCATACGATTGCCCCTTTTTTGGTTGAACGGGCCTTTGAGCAATTAAAAATTGATTTTGGCTATCAGCAGCTCGGCGGCAATTTTGTCAGTGCAGGAGCATCCTATGACTACGCCGCGCTGGGGTGTACCCATCATTGTCCCGGTGATGTGGGTATTCTACTCAATTTACCGGGCATGGAAATCGTTGTTCCGGGGACTTCACATGAATTCGCCCGATTACTGCATGCGAGTTACGATAACGGCCATTCCACCTATTTTCGCCTCAGTGAACAAGAAAATGAACGCTCATTTGCGGTGGAATTCGGCAAAGGCGCTGTTATTCGCGAAGGCAATTTGGCGACTGTGATTGCCGTGGGGCCGGTGCTGTCTACGGTTATGGCTGCATGCTCCGATATGGATATTACGATTTTATATTATACCTGTATAAATCCAATCGACACGGATTTATTGCTGCATCACTGCAGCTTAGGAAAAGTATTATTTTGTGAGCCGTATTTCAGCGGTGGAATCGCCTATTCCCTGCTAAGTGAAATACCCTGCACATTCGCGAAAGTCGATGCAGTCGGCGTCCCCCATAAATTTCTTCGGAAATACGGAACAAAGAAAGAGCAAGATGAAACTGCCGGCCTTACCCCTGAAAACATTAGAATACGAATTGAGAGGTTAATCGATGAATAGTCTTGCCGACCGCATCATGGAGGACGCTGCCGGAACTTGCCTGGCAATTGATTTTAGTGAAATGAACGGCAAAACAATTATGATTACCGGAGCAGCAGGCTTAGTCGGCGTCCATTTAACAGCTTGCCTGAAAACAATTTCTAATAACAAGAAAGTAAATTTTCAAACGATACTGCCCCTTCATTCCGTTTCACCGGCTTATTTCAACGAAATTGCCAATTTTTCTAACGTTACCCTTCTTTACGGAGATTTGACGGATAACGTATTTTTAAATAGCCTGCCTTCTGCCGATTACATCCTTCATGCTGCCGGCTATGGTCAGCCCGGCCGCTTCCTGGAAAATCCGCTTAAAACGATCCAAATCAATACGACGGCGACAATTGAATTACTGAAAAAACTAAAACCGCAAGGAAAATTTCTGTTCATCAGCACCAGCGAAGTATACAGCGGCTTAAAAAATCCCCCTTATCACGAAGACGATATCGGCTCAACCAACACCACTCATCCCCGAGCCTGCTATATTGAATCCAAACGCTGCGGGGAAGCAATTTGCAATAGCTGCCGGGCAAATGGTATTGACGCCAAATCGGTTCGCTTGTCGCTGGCCTACGGTCCGGGAACGAAACCGGGCGATAAGCGGGTGCTGAATTCCTTTATTGAAAAAGGATTGAACGGTAATATTGATCTGCTTGATAAAGGGGAAGCCAGACGTACCTACTGTTATATTGCCGATGCGGTTGAAATCATGTGGAAGGTTCTGTTTCAGGGGAAAAACCCGATCTATAATATTGGCGGCTTTTCGAAAACCACCATTGCCGGTTTAGCCTGGAAAATTGGAAAATATTTAAATGTGCCGGTGAATATTCCGCAAACCGGCAATGATCTGCCGGGCGCACCCGGCGATGTCAGTTTAAATATGGAGCGGGTAACAACTGAATTCAAAAAAACAGCCTATGTACCGTTTGATGCCGGTTTGACCCGGACCATAGAATGGCAAAAAGAGCTTTATCGTCGATATCAGAATGAACAGGAGCGTTGATTGTGGCTAAAATACTGGTTACAGGCGCCAACGGGTTAGTCGGACACGCAATCCGCTATCTCAATCCGCCGGATACGGTTTATCTTACACGGGAAGATGTTGATTTAACGGATTTCAATAAAACTTTGGAGCTATTTTCCGCAATTAAACCGGATCAGGTCATTCATTTAGCTGCCGTTGTCGGCGGTCTTGGCGGCAATATGGTTCATCCGGGACAATATTTCAGAGATAATATTATGCTCAATACAAACGTATTGGAAAGTGCTCGTATCTGTGGCGCGGCTAAATTAATCTCCTTTATGTCTACCTGCGTTTTCCCTGATCAATGTCAATATCCCTTAAATGAAAAGAATTTGCATAACGGCCCGCCCCACCCTTCTAACTTTGGCTATGCCTATGCGAAGCGAATGCTGGAAGTACAAAGCAGGGCCTACCGGAAAGAGTGGGGCTGTGATTACATTGTTGCGGTTCCAACCAATATTTACGGACCCGGCGATAATTGGAATTTAGCCGACGGCCATGTGCTGCCAGCTTTGATCCATCGCTGTTTTCTTGCTAAACAGAATCATACGGATTTAATCGTATGGGGCAGCGGCAGCCCGCTGCGCGAATTTGTCTATTCGGAAGATATCGCCCGGCTGGCACTATGGACTCTTGAGCATTATAGCGAAGATTCGCCGATTATTTTTTCGTCAGGAAATGAAATCAGCATAAAAGCTGTCGTGAAGTTAATCGTGAAAGAATTTGATTTTAGCGGTAATGTGATTTTTGATTTCTCAAAGCCTGACGGACAGTTTCGCAAACCCTCGGATACTACAAAGTTAAACACCTATTTACCGGGATTTCAATTCACCACAATTGAAGACGGCCTTAAGCGGACTATTCAATGGTTTTTGAATAATTACCCCAATATAAGGAAGTGATTCCATGGATGATGCTACACAAAATCATGATCTAAATGAGACTGATTTTCGTTTTACCGGACTGGACTTTGAAAGAATGCTTGGTGAAAAATTAGCTGCTCATATCCATCAAAAAATCAAGGCCTACAATTTTCTCTACCAGCCGATTACCCAAATTGAACGCGATCAATTATTAAAACAAATCCTATTGACCTTGCTTGACGACACTATAATTGCCGCAGGCGAACACCGCTATGAGCAATGGGAAAAAGGCTGGTCCGAAAATCTGATCAGTCTCAGCCATAAGGATATCCACAAAGCAATTATTCCGAAATATTTTGGTAAATATACTGCAGTTAGAATGGAGCAAAAATTTATAAAATCACTTTCGCCTAATTTTGAGTATAATGCGCTGGCGGTAATACTGGATTGGTTATTTAGTAAGTATCTGCGAGACGCCGGCAGTATCTATGAGTTTGGCTGCGGTACCGGGTATCATTTATTGCGGGCTAGGGAATATAATCCGACTGCAGCTTTATGGGGCCTTGATTGGGCTGAAGCGTCGCAAAAAATTATTGATCAAGTTTCTCAGCGTTTACGAGACAATAAGCTTTTTGCCCATAAATTTAACTACTTTCAGCCGGATTACAAATTTACGCTCGACCCAAAATCAATCGTATATACGGTTGCCTCCCTTGAGCAGGTTGGAACCAAGTTTGAGGAGTTTGTGACTTATTTAATTCACAATAACCCTAAGTTGTGCATCCATGTTGAACCGATTGCCGAATTGCTTGATGAAAACAATCTTTTGGATTTTCTCTCAATTCAATATTTTAAGAAGCGGAACTATTTATCCGGTTTTTTGCCTTATTTGAGAAAATTGGAGCGGGATGGAACTATAAAAATATTGAAATGCAAACGAACAAATATTGGCAGCTTGTTTATCGAAGGTTATTCTGTCGTTGTTTGGACTCCACAAGTTTAAATAAACAATTAGAGGTGTCTGCCCCTATGGAAGAGCCGGTACTTATACAACCACTTAAGAATAGCCGGACGCCGTTAGTAAGTATCATTCTATCGGCATTCAATCATGCAGAGTACACGCGGCTATGTGTTGAAAGCTTATACCGCTTTACTACTTCTATTGACTTTGAATTAATCACTGTTAATAACGGGTCAAATGATGATACGGAGCAAATTTTCAACAGCCTCCCCCATCAGAAAAAATTAACCTTTGCCTACCATGCAGGAACAAGCGTGGCTGTTAATGCAGCACTAAAATTCGTGGAAGGAAAATATACCGTCTTTCTACGAAACGATCTGATTTTAACCCCAAACTGGTTAAACAATTTACTGAAATGTATCGAGTCGGATGAAAAAATCGCCATAGTGGTTCCCGCTTGCAATATTTCGGACAATAATCAGCAGGTTAGCCTGCAATACAATAACATGGACGAGATGATTCAGTCAGCGGCGGCCTATAATAATAGCACCCCTACTAAATGGGAGGAACGGTTACAGCTGACTACGTATGCCTGTCTGACTAAAACCGATATCATGAAAAATTTTGTCGGGCTTGAAGAAGCATATACTCCCGGTGACTTTACTGCTGACTTTTGTTTTCGGCTAAGAAGAGCGGGTTATAAATTAATCTTTGCGAAAGATACCTTTTTACATCGCTTGATACCAAACGCGAGCAGCAGTGACGGTGAAAAATTCGACTTATTAGAAAGAAACCGCCGGATATTTTCCAGCAAGTTTGATGTCGACGCCTGGAATGACTGCCTGATCGACTGGGAGATCGTAAATCTGGTGGAATGTGGTCCCAGCCATCCCGTCGATGTTTTGACATTATGTGTTTCTTGCGGCGGGACGGCTTTGCAAGTGAAAAACAAACTGCGTGAAAACGGGTTTCCGGCTATAAGATTATGGACGTTGACGGAGGAACAAAAATATTTAGCGGATCTGAATACCATCAGTGATTACACCCTATGTGACCGCTTTGAAAACATCACGGATATTTATAAAAATAAGCGGTTTGACTATATTCTTAGCGAAGTTGACTTGCAGAGTGTTGTAAATCCTCATCAATTGTTAGAAGCTGCCGTACAATTACTGCAGCCGGAGGGACAATTTATTTTTGCAGCCGCCAATGAGTCCTTTTATCTAAATGTAATCAATTTATTAAATGGAAATGTTGATTGTGACAGCAAATTCAGCCGCTGCGGTTTCAATATTGAGAAACTGCAAGACTTTCTTGTTGACAAAGGATTTGACAATATACAGCTATATTATTCACCCACTGTAGTACCGCCGGAACATCATGATCTATTGGAAAACTTAAAAAAAGTTTCCATGGTAGAAAACAAGCAGCTCCTCGACCGGGTGTATGCTGCCAGGAGAATTCTATTTTCGGCGAAAAACAAGAATCGGATAAAAAGCGTTTTACTCTATCCCGGTTATGATATTTGGCTGAATGACATTGTTTTCAATAAGAATATTGGCAACATGCTGGGGATAGAGCTGGGAGAAAATTTTTATAGTGTATTAAGACAGGAACTGGCCAAACATCATTTTAACTTGCGCACTATAGATAAAGGAAATATCGAAGAATCAACTTGTATTATTTATATTGATCTGCCAAAATCATACAACAGCCCGCTAGCCCGGTCAATCTTTCATTACCTTTATCAAGGTGAACACTTTTTCAAACAATGGCTGTCCGGCAGCAGGCGCAGTAAACTAGTACTTTTTTTATGGGAGCCGCCCTTTGTTACGCCGGAGAACTATGATAGGAACCTCCATCAATCTGCAGACGTAATCTTTACATATCTTGATGATTTAGTCGACAATACAAAATATTTTAAGTTTATTCTTCCGGCAGCTGTTTATGTGGAAAATCCTTATGCAACAAGCTATGGGGATAAGCAGTTGTGCACATTAATTGCCGGAAATAAGTTTTCCAATGTGCCTGGCGAACTTTATAGTGAAAGACGCAGCGCCATCGAATATTTTGAAAATCAACCGGGAAATCCTTTCGACTTATATGGCCGCGGCTGGAAAACGAGCGGCTATCAATGCTATAAGGGAGAAATAGCAGGTAAACTGGCCGTTTTATCCAGGTATAGATATTGCATCTGTTATGAAAACGGGGCGATAAACGGCTATATAACCGAGAAGATATTTGATTGTTTTGTCGCCGGCTGTGTGCCGATTTATCTCGGAGCGCCTGATATTACCAAATATATACCGGCAAACACTTTTATTGACAGGAGAACATTCGGCAGTTACGAAGAAATGCACCGTTATATCAGTGGGATTGGCGAGAGCGAATATAACACTTATCTCGATAATATCGATCAGTTTCTGCATAGTGAATCATTTCAAAAATTCACCTTTGCCGGTTTCGCCCAGACGGTAGCCCGGGTTTTGGTTGAGCAATGTAAGTAACGCTCGGCCTGGGGCCGCTTTTATTTAGCAAGCAAATATTTTTCAACAAGTAGTGGGGTGTAGCGATGGATCAATTGAAGTTTAGGGCGATTTATGAGATATTAAAGCGACAGGGAAATGCCGTTCCGCCGAGATTTCGCTTTGAGTGGAATGAGCAGGATTTATATCCCTGCTTAAATGACGACACGGAAACGACGCCGTTTGACTCTCATTATGTCTATTCTACAAGTTGGGCCGCGAGAATTCTTAAGTTAAGCAATCCTACGGTTCATCACGATATATCCTCTTCTATCTTTTTTGCGACCATTGTCTCTGCATTTATACCCGTTAAGTTTTTTGATTATCGTCCGGTCGCTATTACATTAAGTAATCTGGAATGTGGGCAGGCCGATCTTTTATCACTGCCGTTTGCAAACGATAGTATCAGCTCCTTATCCTGTATGCATGTAGTCGAGCACATAGGACTCGGAAGATATGGAGATTCAGTCGATTATGACGGAGATTTGAAGGCGATTGCAGAACTTAAAAGGGTAGTAGCTCCCGGAGGACTACTGCTATTTGTTGTCCCGCTAGGTGGAGTGTCAATAATAAAATATAATGCTCATAGAATATATCTGTTTGAGCAAATATGCGAGTATTTTACTGGCTGGTCCATACTGAACTTTTCCGCCGTTTTTGATAATGGCATGTTTCTGGCTAATTGTAATCCGCAGTTGGTTGAGCGGCAGAATTACGTATGCGGGTGTTTTGGCTTGCAAAAACCTATTCAAGCTTGACTAGAATTCCAAAAAAATTTAAGGGGCTGAACATGTGATTACTGTAGGCTTGTCTAATGAGTCTAATCGTACAGAATGGATACGAAAAGCATTGGCTGCCGTTCCTGAAGGCTGGCGCATATTAGACGCTGGTGCCGGTGAACAGCAATTTAAAAAATTTTGCAGTCATCTGGATTATGTAGCGCAGGATTTTGGACAATATGATGGCTGGGGGGATGGAAAAGGATTACAAATGGAAGTCTGGGATCAAACTCAATTGGACATTGTTAGTGATATTGCAGACATTCCTGAACCTGATGCTTCATTTGATGCGATTATGTGTACCGAGGTATTTGAACATCTGCCTGAGCCGTCGTTAGCGCTAAAGGAATTTTCACGATTGCTGCGTTCTGGTGGCAGGCTAATTCTAACTGCTCCTTTTTGTAGTTTGACGCATTTTGCACCCTATCATTTTTCTACCGGCTTTAATCAATATTGGTATGAATACCATTTACCGCGTTACGGCTTAAAGATTGTTGAGCTAGCCAAAAGCGGGAATTACTTTGAGTATTTGGCACAGGAGATCCGCCGAATTGACGAAGTTGCCCGGAAGTATGCGAATCAGTATATGGAAGATCCATGGGCAGTTAGCCGCATTCTAGAAGAATTGCAAAAAATGAGTGCAAACGACCTGGGGTCGGCGGAGTTGTTATGTTTTGGTTATCATGTTTTGGCCGAAAAAGAGTGAACTGGGTGAATAAAAAGAGGAGCTACCATCGCTTACAAAGGAGTGCAACGTATGCAAAAGGTGGTCGGATTACTATTCAGTAAAGACCGGGCTATGCAATTGGACGCCGCTTTAAGCTCCTTGGCCTTACATTGCCTGGATATGGAAAGCATCGACTTAAAAGTGATTTGGACCTGCTCCGGCTTATCGAATGAACAGCAATATCAAGAGCTGGCGAACAATTATCCGTCTGTTACGTTTATCCGCCAGTCCAATTTCCCGGAGCAGGTTTTAGCAAACATAGCCGGTTATGAATATGTTTTGTTTTTAGTTGATGACAATATTTTCGTTAGAAATTTCTCAATCCATACCGTCATTGAAAATTTAAGCAACAATCAGGATGTCCTGGGCTTTTCCCTGCGGCTCGGCACAAATACAATCTTTTGCTATCCGCTGAATCGTGAGCAGCAATTACCCGTATTCACCGTGATTGTTCCGGAATTCTTAAAATTTGACTGGACAGCAGCGCAGTATGATTTTGGCTATCCGCTAGAGGTTTCCAGTTCTGTCTATCGAGTCAAGGATATAGCTGCGATATTGCAGCATAACCCCTTTTTCAATCCTAATACATTGGAAATCGCTCTTGATACCAATAAAGCAAGCTTCGATTCTCAAAAAAAATTCCTTTTATGCAGCAAACATTCTTATACATTTTGCAATCCTGTCAACAAAGTGCAAACCATTATTAACAACCGGTCAGGCGAAGCATATTCTTATTCTCCCAATAAACTTAGCGAAATGTTTACACAAGGCTATCGAATCAATGTGGAAGCGTACCGGGATTTTATACCGAATGGCTGCCATCAGGAAGTTGAATTGAAATTTAAAAAGGCAGCCGGTTCCTCCCAGTCGCACTATCTTCCACCAAAAGTCAGTGTCATTATGCCCGTCTATAATGCACAGGATTATTTGCGGGAAGCGATCGACAGCATCCTAAGCCAGACATTTATCGATTTTGAATTTATCATTATTGACGACGGTTCTACCGATAATAGTTTACCGATTATTAAAAGCTACGCTGATCCGCGGATTCGGCTTATCCGCAACGAAACAAATCTTAAATTAATTACGTCGTTAAATAAGGGAATGAATCTGGCACATGGGAAGTACATTGCCCGTATGGATGCAGATGATATCAGTCTGCCTGACCGGTTAGCCAAGCAGGTGGATTTTATGGATCAGCATCCCGATATAGCCGTGTGCGGTACCTGGGTGGAATTATTCGGCAAACCGTGTGAACAAACATCTTGGCATTTCACCGATAACCCGGCTATAGCCAAATGCATCCTGCTGTTCGGCTGCTGTTTGGCTCACCCGTCCGCAATGATCAGAAGAACCGTCTTAGAATCCGGTTTCTGCTATTCTTACTCGTATCCCCATGCGGAAGATTACGGTTTATGGGTACAGATCGCCCGAAATCACAATATTGCCAGTATCCCGCAAGTATTATTCAAATACCGGCTATCCGACAGCCAAAAAAGTGCTAAAGAGGCGCAGCAAGTCTTAGACGGGACTGCAAAAATCCAGCTTGAACAACTTAACCGTCTCGGCATAGAACCAACGCAGCAAGAATGTCTTCTCCACCTGACAATTGGGCAATGCCAATTCCCCCCTGATATTTCTTTCGCCCATGGAGCATTCACCTGGCTTTCTAAACTGAAAACGGCAAACTCCCAGCTGAATTATTATCCTGAACCGACATTTACCAATGTTCTGCGAATGTATTGGACGAAAGTGTGCCAAAGCTTAGTAAACGCTTTATAAATATCAAAAAAAGAAAAAGGATCTTCGCTCTATAACAATAGCGAAAATCCTTTTCGGTGGTATCCTTTAAATAACTCCTTCTACATGGAGCATAAACTGGGCGATAATTGTAGCAAATACAAACGTACCCGTATACACAACAAGTGCAACAACAATAATCTTCCAAGACATCTTTTTAAACATTTCAAGATCTTTCCCAATAGATAGCCCTGCGTAGGCTAATACCAGCGTACACAATGCGAGAAAATCAACCTTGCCAACAAACTTCGTTACCACCGGAGCGATGGGAGATAAAGAGGAAGCAGCAAATATAGCTAACAATGAAATCCAAAATACCATGGGAAGTTTAATCGGCATAACGTGGGTCACAAGTATGCCTAATAACGTAATCGCAAGCAGAATAGCAAAGCCGACGGCCGTATCCACTAGCGGCTGATGATAGCCGATCACATTGGCCGCAATGCCGATAATACCAGTGACTAAAAACACTACAACCTGTTCTTTCCACTTCATTTTGCAACACTCCCCTTTTCTTGCCGGCGACCGATGATCGGGGTCAGCACTTTATATAAGTAGTTCGTCGCAGGAAGCGAAACAAACAGGCAGAAATAAATTCCAATAATCGTAGTGAGTAGGTTACTTGCCCCCGCATACATCAAAATATCATTTTTATATTCAGGAAATACCGCTGTAATAGCGCCCGTGGCCGCCGCCATCATACTGCCTGACCCAACACCGGCTCCCATAGCCAGAGCATACGGGTGAAAAATTTGAAGAGCTGCCATACAGCCCGCAATTAAGCCGACCCAGATAGCGCCAAATACAGTACCACAGATGTAAACGGACATAACGCCAAGTCCTTCGGGCGAATCCAATCCATACTTTTCAGCAATAATAGCAATATTAGGTTCCCGATCGATAGAAAATGTTGCTCCCACTGCCTCGCGCCCCATTCCCAGAAAAATGGCGATTGGCAAACCCAGAATAACCGTTCCAAAAAAATGGCCTAGTTCCTGTACCGAAAGAGCTAACCCCGCACCCAGCAGCTTGCCTACGGAAGGACCGATAACCGTTCCAAGCTTCGTCACAAGCAGCAGCGTGAGCAAACTTAAAACAGCAGAAGCATGATGCATATGCTCCAATTTTACCAGTTTCAGCTTGGGCCAACTAATAAATCCTCCAATAATCATAGCATACAACATCGGTAAAAACAGCAGTACGCCCGGTCCAAACTTTACCTTATGGGTTCCAATCATTTCGCAAACCACAACAAGAATAAGTGCCAATACATGCAGCTTCCAATTTTTGAATACGTTCAAAATCACACACTCCCTTCTATTAAATTAAAATAGCTATACATCAAAGATTATAGCCTTTTTTTTTTAACTTTACTAGCCTATAACAAGATAAAATTCCAAGGCTATCCTGAAATAAACTGCTATAATAGTAATGATATTATAAGGAGATGAGTCAATTGGATAAAAAAGTTCTGAAACAAAAGGTGACTGCAGCCATTTTTGCCCATAAAGAAGAAATTTTTTCGCTGGCACACTCCATCGCCAGCGAACCGGAAATGGGATTTAAAGAACATAAAACAGCTGCCAAAATCGCCGAAACTTTTAAAAAGCATAATATTCCCTACTCGTCGGATCTAGGAATTACCGGTATAAAAGCCCTAATAAAGGGAAAAACACATACTCACAAAATCGCTGTTTTAGGTGAAATGGATGCCGTCACCTGTGTTGACCATCCTATGGCTGATCCTATAACAGGCGCGGCCCATGCCTGCGGTCATCACGGACAAGTTGCCGCCATGGCTGCCGCCAGTATTGGGCTCAAAGAATCCGGCGTGATGGACGAATTAGACGGAGATGTAATTCCTTTTGCCGTTCCCGCTGAAGAATACGTTGAAATTGAATATCGGAATCGTCTGCGCCGGGAAGGAAAAATTAAATACCTCGGCGGTAAGTCGGAATTAATCCGGCTTGGTGCGTTTGATGATATTGATATGGCTATGATGATCCATCTCAGCCCTACAGGAGAAAACCATCGCAAACTCTATGTCGGTGGGACAAGCAATGGCTTTATCGGGAAAATGATTCGCTTTATCGGCCGCGAAGCCCACGCTGCCGGCGCACCTCACGAGGGTATTAACGCCCTTAACGCTGCGATGGTTGCACTTATGGCTGTTCACGCACAGCGCGAAACATTCCGCGATGAAGATCATGTACGTTTTCACCCTATCATCACCAGCGGCGGCGATCTGGTCAATGTGGTTCCCGCCGACGTTCGTATCGAAAGTTATGTCCGCGCCAAAACAATTGAAGCGATGCTGGATGCAAATAAAAAAATCAACCGGGCGTTAATCGGCGGCGCCTCCGCAATTGGCGCCGAAGTGGAAATTAAGGACTTACCTGGTTATCTGCCTCTTATTAATAATGAGATTCTGACTAAGCTCTATAAAGAAAACGCTGCTGCACTGCTCGGAACAGATTCGATCATTCCCCTCGAACATCATGCAGCCAGTACGGATATGGGGGATTTATCCCATATTATGCCAGTTGTTCATCCCTGGGTTGGCGGCGTAAGCGGCAATTTACACACCCGAGACTTTAAAGTCGTTGATCCTGAAATGGCATACCTTATTTCGGCCCAGTCTATGGCTATGACCATCATTGACCTTCTCACTGATGGCGCTGCTTGTGCAAAACAACTACTGCAGTCTTACAAACCGAAAATGACGAAAAAAGAGTATCTCACTTTCATGGAATCCATTTCGTAATTAGAATATAAACATACCAACATTTACATCCCCCTGATGTGAAGGAAAAGCCGATATTCTAGCGAACATAAAATATCTTAGTACCAATTCCAGTGGCGACTTTGTTATAAGCTTCCCTATCCACTGAAATTGGTCTTTTTATTTTATCGGGATATGCATCCTGATGCTTTATATGCACAGACGCAATATGAAAGGATGCTGTTAGCGTGGCAGGGACGCACTCAAATCCTCGGCTTACTATATTGGGCTATATAGTCATACTGGTAATCGTCGTTCTTATAGGCCAATTAGGCTATTTACAGATAATTCACGGGTCTGATTACAAGAATCAGGCCGATAATAACCGCATTAAGCTTCTGCCGCTCATGGCTTCCCGTGGTATTTTTTATGACCGTAACGGAGTTCCGCTGGTTTCTAACCGCCCGGGATTCACAGTATCACTGGTTCCCGTTTCCGGTCCGATACCGGATGAGGTAATTGACCGGCTGGCCGCTCTTGCGGGGATGGATTCAGCTAAAATCCGCCAAAAAATTAGTCAACAGGATAACCAGCTTGAGCCGGTACGGATTATCAATGATGCTGCCCCTGAGATCGTAACCAAAATTGAAGAACACCGGAATGACCTGCCCGGCGTAGTCATCGAAATTCAGTCCATTCGAAATTATGTTAATAATGAATTAGGTGCTCACATCTTCGGTTACGTCAGCGAAATCAGCGATACTGAATTGGGAAAAAAGAAAGCCGCTGGCTATAAGCCCGGTAATATTATTGGCAAATTCGGACTGGAAAAGGTTTTCGATAAAGATATCCGCGGCACCGACGGCGGCGGTCAGGTCGAAATTGATGTTACCGGCCGGCCGGTGCGAATGTTAGGTAAAAAGGAGCCTGTTATGGGCAATAGCCTGGTGCTGACAATTGACAGCAAGATTCAGAAGGCCGCTGAAAAGGCAATAGACGACCAACTGAAATATCTTCAGACTAAACTGGGGAATATCAACGCCAAAGCGGCGGCTGCCGTTGTAATGAACCCCAAGACCGGCGAGATTTTGGCGATGGTAAGCCGGCCAACCTTTAACCCGAACCTGTTCACCGGCGGAATTTCAACTAAAGACTGGAAAGTAATCAATGATAATCCCTTCAACCCATTGGAAAACCGGGCTATTACCGGTGAATACCCGCCAGGTTCAACCTTTAAAATAATTACCGGTACGGCGGCTCTGGAGCTGGGAAAAGTAACGCCTGAGGAACAAATCTTCGATAGCGGCCACCATTGGCTCATTCCTAAAGGGAATTCGCAAAATGAGGCTTTAGGCTGGATTAATTTCAAGACAGCATTGTCGAAATCCGATAACGTTTACTTTTACGAGATGGGGAATCGTGTCGGCATTGATAACCTGGAAAAGTATGCCCGGATGTTTGGCCTAGGCGACTACACCGGCATAAATCTACCGGACGAAGCAGATGGTCTCGTTGCCAACCGGCGCTATAAAGAGAAAGCGTACGGCGAAGAATGGTATCTATCGGAAACCTTTGACGCCGCCATTGGTCAAGGTTTTCAACTGGTTACGCCGCTGCAAATGGCTGTGGTTATGGGTGAAATCGCCAATGGCGGACACCGCTACCGTCCCTATCTGGTAAGCAAAATAATCTCGCCGAATGATGAAACGGTCAAGTCATTTGCGCCGGAAGAACTGGGAAGTGTGAAAATATCCGACCGCAATCTTAACCTAATCCGCGATGCCTTGCATGACGTGGCGCTGCCGGGGGGAACCGCCGCCTATGCCTTCAATGGATTCCCGGTTTCTATCGCCGGTAAAACCGGCACGGCCGAAAACCCCCATGGTGATGACCATGGCTGGTTTGTGGCTTATGCTCCTTTTGACGACCCGACAGTCGTTGTGGCCGTCATTGTGGAGCAAGGCGGCTTTGGCTCGGATTCCGCAACCCCTATAGCCCGAAAGATACTGGAAGCTGCCTTTAACATTCCACCGCAAAGGGATGCGGCAGATGAAGCTGCTGACGAAGCAGCGAAAGCCAGTACCAAAGTTATTACTAATAGCAGTGCAAAGATAAATTAGGTGTAAATGGAACGAACCGCTCCTATTAGGAGCGGTTCGTTTTGTCACTCAACCTTGCCTGATATTCGTTGAGAAGGGCATCCAGCATTTGACTGACAAGCAGCACGTCTGGATCAGTTAATGATCTCCCCTTTGATAATTTGTTCAATTTTGTTCTTAATTCCTCAATTGTTTTTAATATTTCGTCCAATTCAGTCAAAAAAATCGCTCCCTTCCCGGATAGCATGCCTTAGAAATATAAAAAGTATTCCCGGGAGGAGCTGTGGGGGGAAAAATCGTTCGGTAAAGCCGGTACTGTAAAAAAGCCGCATCAGCTTTAGGCCTAAATACTTTTTTCATTGCCAATATGATATAATAAACTCTATATACCACAGTAGGAGGTGTCCAGTTTTGGACCATGTCAGAGTAAGATTTGCCCCGAGCCCGACAGGCTATTTACATATCGGCGGCGCAAGAACCGCTTTATTTAATTGGTTCTTTGCCCGGAAGCATCACGGCCAGTTCATTTTGCGAATTGAGGATACCGACACCCAGCGGTTGAAAGAAGATTCCGTAGCACAAATTTTGACCAGCATGAAATGGCTGGGTATGGATTGGGATGAGGGACCGGAAAAAGGCGGTCCGTGCGGCCCTTATTATCAGTCCCAGCGCTTGGATTTGTACCGGCAGGAAGCTCAGCGGCTTATTAAAGAGGGACAAGCATATTATTGCTTTTGTACCCCGGAAGACTTAGCCCGAACCAGAGAACTTCAGCGCCAGGCCGGCCAGGCGTTTCGCTACAGCGGCAAATGCCGTGACATTCCCCTGGTAAGTGCGTTACAACGGATCGCAGCCGGCGAGAAACCGGTCGTCCGGCTGCGGATTCCCGCCAGCGGACAACTGACCGTAACGGATCTGATCCACGGTGAAGTGAATTTCCGTCTGGACCAATTGGACGACTTCATCATCCTGAAGTCCAACAGAATGCCCGCCTACAACTTTGCCTGTGTGATTGATGACCACGCAATGGACATCAGTCATGTCATCCGGGCCGAAGAGCATCTTTCCAACACGCCGAAGCAGGTACTGCTATATCAGGCCCTGGGATATCAAACACCAGCGTTTGCCCACCTGCCGATGATTTTGGCTCCCGATCGCAGCAAACTCAGCAAGCGCCACGGTGCAACATCGGTAGAAGAATTCCGCGAGCAGGGCTTCCTGGCACCGGCAATCGTTAATTACCTGACTTTTTTAGGCTGGTCTCCGGGTAACGATCAGGAAATTATAACGCCTGCCGAGACAACGGAAAAATTCGCTCTTACTAATGTATCGAAAAAAGCAGCCATTTATGATACGAAAAAACTTGCCTGGATCAACGGCCAATACTTAAACAGTATGGATCTGGACACTGTAGCCCAGGCAGCAATTCCTTTCTTGCTGCAGCGGGGACTGATAACCGCAACGCAAGCAGCAGAACAAGCTCCTGCAATCAGGGATATCATTGCTGTAGTGCGAAACAGGGTCAAGACTCTGGTCGAACTGGCGGAGGCAGCGGAATACTTTTTCAAAGAGGTAACGGCATACGAGGAAAAAGGCCGGCGCAAACACTTTGCAAAAGCGGAAGCAGCGGAACTTCTGCGGCAAGGCCGGGAGCGTTTAGCACAGGTTCAATGCTTTGATAGCCAACATACGGAGGATGCCTATCGGCAGCTCAGTGAAGAATTAGCTGTCAAAAGCGGCGATCTGATTCATCCCACCCGGCTCGCTTTAACCGGACGCACGGTAAGCCCCGGCTTATTTGATGTTATGGCACTATTAGGTAGAGACCGCTGTCTGGCAAGAATCGACCGAGCCCTTGCGTATATTTCCGAGCTAAAAGCAGAATAAATTTTCTACAGCTCTTGCATTTTTCCGTTGAAAGAGTTAAAATGAATACTTGTTAAGGCTTTTTCCGATGATATGGGACTAACCATTCATTTGGGAAAATCCATTTAGATCATGGCCCTATGGTCAAGCGGTTAAGACGCTGCCCTCTCACGGCAGAATCAGGGGTTCGATTCCCCTTAGGGCTACCAATACAGCGCATAAAATCTTAGTTGAAGGTAATATTCGACTAAGATTTTTTATTTTTGATAAAAAGCAAGACCGACACTATTTTTCGCAGCGCCAGCCTTGTTTAAACCTTTCCTTATCGGTAACTCCTTCATGTCATCGGGAATACATTATATTATCAATCACAACCGGAGGATTGACATGAAGTGTGACGATGTTGATAATATCATTCTTTGGGTATTAATACTCACCGCAGCCGGTGATTTACTTGCACTATTTTCTGAGCTATTAAGCCAACGCTGTGAAAAAAAGCAGACCAAGAACGACAAAAGAAGGAAGCAGAAATGAGTCAAGAGCTTGACCGTTTACGTGATCGAATTGCCTTATTGGAAACCAAAAAGATTTCTTGAGGGCAGGTGCTTACATGGACAGAGTCGAAACAACCGGAATACGTCCCGATATCGGCGACGAGCTTGAAGTTTTCTTATATACCAATCTTAGTGCCATCGTTTCTCCCAATCCTGATGTGTTATTAACCCCTGCGTTCCAGGCGTCTTTAACTTCCGCTTTAAACAGTGTCGGCTCTCGCCATAATCTAGGCTTACCTAGCGACCTTAAAGACATCATGGACGTGTTTATAGTAGCTAACGCCAGCAGAATCGGCTAATTAGAGCGGCTTAGTCGTCGGGGTAATTCGTAACCAATAATCACTAGCATTGCAATAAAAAAATTTTGCAATACTACAAGTAACTCCGAAATATACAACATTATTATGCAAAAAAGCAAAAGCTCTCTAGTCAGCCTAATTACTGGACTAGCAGAGCTTTTTTAACTTGCTTTACTGTAAAATTCAGGAGACAGTCGATTGAAAATTGAACTAAATGTAGTTATTTACTGGTTTGATGGTTGTTACTCGCTACATGAATCCGGGAATGCAGGTATAAAGAAATAAAAATAGTCGAAACCAACACATATTTCCTAATTTTTATCGCCAACGTTAACACAGTCATTCACGTATTCTACAAATGCCTGAACTACTGATAATTCAAGGGAAGAATTTCGACACATTAACCATGTTTTTCTCACTAAAGGGTTGCCGTTTTTCCAGGTAAGACCTTTTGTATAAAGAGAAGTATATCCTTTTAAACCAATAACTGGGATAATTGCCCAGCCCAAATCACGCAAAACCATTTGCAGGCCAATGTCCATATTGTCTACTTCCATGGAAGTATACGGAGGAGAAGCAAAATTTTGTCGCCACCACGTTTCCGCTATATTGTGCACCCCCGAAAGGGGATGAATGATTTGTGGGCGGTTTGGTAAATCGCATATTTCAAGTGGACTGCCGGATACAAGGCAGATAGGCTCTGTGGCAATCAGCCGCTTTTCTTCTAGCCAGGGATGATCGCCGCGAATAATGGCAATAGAAACTTCTCCTTTTTGAAGCATCCGGTATACGTTGTGACTTTGACTTGTTTTGAGGAAAACTTCAACTTGCGGATAGAGTTTTAAAAAATTTTTCAATATATCTGGCAGTTCATAACGGGCAAAAGCTGCCGTTACGGCAATCCGTAACTCACCTTGGATAGTTCCTTTCATATTTTGAATGGACTCTTTAGTCTTTCGTAGTTGTTCTTGTATATTTCTTACACATTGTAGTAAAGACTCACCTTCCGGCGTGAAAATGACCCCTCTTGGAGTACGTATGAGAAGGTTAGCGTTAAACTCATTTTCCAACCTTTTTAAGCGGTAAGAAAGTGACGATTGGGCTATACATAAGTATTCGGCAGCCCGCGTAACATTTTTCTTTTCAGCAATTGCGCTTAACATATTCAAATCCACTTTATCCATTATTGAATTCTTCCTTTACAGTAATAATCGAATTCATCGATTGCATTCAAGCAAAAATAGATATTTTACCTATCGGAGTAATTATAATAAAATTAAATTAATCAAGCAAGTATTTTAAATATTTTGTAATTACTCCGCTGATAGGGAGGCAAAAATAATGATAAAAACATGAGCAATCAATTAGAGTAGTCTTTGAATCAATTGAATTTATCAAAAAGGAGAAAAAAATGGAATATACAAAAAAGTTGGTCGAGTTTGTACTAGATACGGAATATAAGCAGCTTCCGACAGAAGCAATTTCATTGGCCAAAAGGCACTTCTTGGATTGTGTCGGAGCAGCCCTTGCGGAGGTGGCCGAACCCCGTTCCAATATTGTTCAACGGTATCTCGATCACATAGGCGCAAAAGGATCATGCCGGTTATTAGGTTCGGGGCGTAAAACCACTATTGATAATGCCGCTTTTGCCAACGGCATACTGGCCCATTCCATCTGTTTTGATGATTCCGGCCCCTCCCATCCTTCTGTAACCATTGTTCCGCCACTAATCGCAATGGGGGAGCAGTATCATTTAAGCGGCAAGGAAATTATTACAGCACAGGTACTCGCCTATGATGTATTCCAGCGACTGAATGCGGTTACGAAAGATGCTTGGGAGATGCGGAAACGTGGGTGGCATCCCACCGGATTCTTTGGAGCCGTAACATCAGCAATTCTCTCGGCCAAGCTCATGCGGCTGACTGTAACTCAAAGCGTCCAAGCTGCATCCATTGCTGCAACCATGGGCGGCGGCTTGAGTCAAAACATCGGTAATATGGGTATGCCACTACATGCCGGCAATGCCAGCCGAAATGGGATTACTGCCGCACATCTTGCCAAGGAGGGCTTTATAGCCGATCTCCAACCGCTGGAAGGACGCTTTGGGCTAATGGACGCCTTGTGTGGACCGAAAAATTATAATATTGAGGCGCTGACGGTAAGCTTAGGTGCTCCTTATCGACTTATTGATCCGGGGATTACTATTAAACCTTATCCGAACTGCTGGGCACACCATAAGGTTATCGACGCGGTGCTTCACCTAATTCATACCCACAACATTCATGCTGACCAAGTCGTTTCAGTCGAGGTAGACCTGCAGCCCGACAAACCGACCTATCGTTATCTAGAACCGAAAACGGACTTGGAAGCTCGTTATAGCCTTGGTTATGGCATTGCTTTGTGCTTGCTAGATGGTGAACTTGGACTCGCACAATTTGCTGCAGAGCGAATACAGGATTCACAAACAAAACAAACTATGGCAAAAATCAAACATGTTCCTCAGTCAGCGGGACCGGAACAGAATAATGTAACCATCGTAATGCAGGATGGAACACGCCATATGCATAACGTAGCCTATTCGAAGGGACATCCGCTCTACAATCCGATGTCCGATGAGGAAATTATGCAAAAATACCGCTTATGCGCCGGGCGTACATTAAGTCCGGACAGAGTTGAGCGGTCCGCAGCTATGATAACCAATCTTGAAAATGTTGAAGATATGAAATCTGTGGTTGATTCATTGATCAAAAAGCAGTGAGTTGCCAGCTAAGATAGTAATTGGTCAAAAGGGCTGTCGCACTAAGATTTTTCCTACCGCATATTGTTGGTTTTGCTTAAATACAACTACAATATATAGTGGAATTTTTCTTTAATGCGATAGCCCAACAGAAATCTCTTCGTGTGGCAACAAAAGATTTTGCGCGTTTTCGACAAGCAATATGAGGAGGATTATTATGACGAAGAGAGGGTTATATGCTCTTGTTACCATCGGTGTTTTGGCAATCGTCTGGTGTATACCTGTACCATTAGGTTTAAAAACTCAAGCATGGCATTTATTTGCCATCTTTCTTGCTACAGTTGTCGGTTTTATCCTGTCGCCGGTTCCTAACGGTGTTGTTGCGCTTTCGGCCGTTGTTTTCTCTGTGTTTACAGGCACTCTAAAGCTAAAAGAAGCGCTTACCGCTTTTAGTGGTAGCACTGTATGGTTAGTTGTTGCTGCCTTTATCTTCGCCATTGGGTTGCGAAAGACAGGACTGGGGCGTAGAATTGCCTTTTTGTTTATTCATTCCTTTGGGGGTAATCCGTTAACACTGGCTTATTCAATGGCTGCCACCAATCTGGTTCTCGGGCCAGCTATTCCCTCCAGTTCCGCACGGTCTGGCGGCGTTCTCTTTCCTATCGTCAGGAGTATCTGCCAAACATTTAATTCTTACCCTGGCCCGTCAGCTAAACGCCTTGGCTCTTTTCTTATGTCTTCTGTTTTTCACGTGGATCTCATAGTATGTGCAATGTTCCTGACATCAATGGCAGCTAATCCACTATCAGCCGAACTCGCCAGGCAAACCTTGGGGGTTACCATCACCTGGGGCACTTGGGCTTTGGCTGCTAGCGTTCCTGGTATTGTTAGTCTGATTGTTATTCCTTATGTTTTATATAAACTTTGTCCGCCTGATTTGAAGAAAACGCAGGAAGCAAAAAAAATGGCGGCAGAGGAATTGGAAAAGATAGGCCCCATGAGCAGTAAGGAAAAAATTATGCTAACTATTTTCTTGGGTGCCATAGTCTTATGGGCTACTGGCGAAATTACCAAGTTTGATGGCACTCAGGTTGCGCTGCTCGGTATTTGCGCTATGTTGATATGCAATGTTATATCCTGGCAAGATGTAACTAAGGAAGATAAAGCATGGGACATCCTAATGTGGATGGGCATTGTGGTTATGCTCGCCGACTTTCTGAATAAATCCGGTTTCATTAAATGGTTTGCCGCTGGTGTTAGTGTTGCATTGGCCGGAACAAGTTGGATAGTTGCCTTAGTTATCGCTTTCCTGGTTTATTTTTACTCTCATTATGGTTTTGCCAGCATGACAGCGCACGTTACCGCTATGTATGCGGCTTTGATTGCAGTGGCCGCAGCTGCTGGCGCACCTCCTTTTTTGGCGGCTTTCTCAATTGCAATCTGTGCTAATCTGTGCGGTTGCTTGACTCATTTTGGCACTGGACCGGCTGCAATTTTTTTTGGGGAAGGCTATGTAGACCAAGCTACTTGGTGGCGCAATGGTTTTATCGTATCATTATTCCACATCATAATCTGGCTTGGATTGGGAAGCTGCTGGTGGAAGATATTGGGAATTTGGTAATGGGTACGAATAATGAATGCGCTTCGGTTCTCCGGGTTAACTGGTGATGTACCGGATAAAATCCTAAATTGGTCTTTAAAGTTTATTCGTTTTCTTGTTCTTCGTAATCACTTCACGAAATGTATATACTCAATTTATAGCAAATTAGGAAGATGATTCCAATAATTTTTTTTGAGTTTTCAGACTTTATGTCACTATTTTAGCGTTTTAAAATCAATCAGAATATGTGGTGTGGATAACGGCTGGACCACAGCCAGCCGATACAACAACCCTAATCCCTTTTTTGCAGGAACAAGAAACCTTCTTTCCGTACCGATATAAAAATGTAGTGGCAGATTCCGGTTATGAAAGCGAAGAAAATTATCTTTACCTGCGAAAACAGAAACAGGCAGGTTACATCAAGCCATTCAATTATGAACAAAAAAGGCGCGCAAATATAAGGAAGACATTGGCGTAGGGAGAATATGCCATACGATAAGATAAGTGACAGTTATCTTTGCGCGAATGGGAAGAAAATCACCAAAGATGAAATTCGGTGGGTAAAAAACCGACGGGATATGTCAGCGAAAAAGCCTTGTATTCCTGCAAAAGCTGTGCAGGATGCATGTATAAAGCCGAGTGCATCAAAGGACGCAACCGTAAGCTCCCGCTTTGGGAAAGAAGCAAACATTTTGAAGTTGCTAAAACCTTTCAGGCAAAACGGATGGAATCTTTACAACGCATCGTGAGCGAAGAAGGCCAATTGCTCAGAATGAATCGAAGTATTCAATCCGAAGGTGCTTTTGGCGAGGTAAAATGGAATATGCAGTTCCGGCGTTTTTTGTGCCGGGGTACGGAAAATGTATTGGCCGAAAGCATCCTGCTCGGACTCGCGCATAATGTGAACAAGCTGCATTCGAAGATACAGCACGGGCATTGTGGAGAATACCTTCATCCGT